>CAYMIR010000021.1:0-14869 GCA_964390655.1 uncultured Marinovum sp. | reverse complement strand
TCATTTGCAGAGTTCAACGTTCCAAAATTTAAACAAATTTCAGGTACACTTAGAGAGGCGTTTGGTGTCCAAAAAGTTGTTCCAGTTGTCGAACAGCCAAAAGGTACTACGGTGATTTCTCTCAATTTCAGTCCTAACCCAACACCTGCAATAACAGAAACGCTTCGACAAGAGACGACTGAATTACAAGCACCTGAATTGGAACTTAAGACTAAATCTGAAGATGCTCCGGATGGAAGTGAAGCAGATAAACAAAAAGATTCTGATTTTGAAGGTGAAGGCGGAGAGGGTGCAGAGCAACTCGATGCGACAGAGCTCGCTGATCAACTTAAGAAAGCAATAGATACTGGTGAAGTTACTGTAGAAACTCTTGGTGAAAATGTTGTGATAAATTTTCCCGAAGAAAAGACCTCCGACGAGGACGTGAGTACCATGATTGCTGAAACCTTGGAGGCCTTGAATGAAGCTAGGCAAAAGTCTGGGGCTTCTGAAAACGAGGTTCTTTTCGGTGGAATAGAGGGAGAATTAGAAAAACTGGCAGCGGCCATGGATGAGGCATCTCCTCAAAATGGTGAGGGGCTGGGTGGATCATCACAAGAAGCGTTTGACAAGCAACAGAATGCGTCACGCACTACGGATGAACTAACAGTTGCGCTTAAACAACAAATCGATCAAGGGTTGGTCGAAGTTGAGCAGCGCGATGACAAAGTATTTATTACTGTGGGCTCTGGTGGAGCCTTCCCTTCGGGTACTGCCGACCTTACGGATGAAGCGCAGCGTATATTAGACAGAATATCACTTGCAGCGATGAGCCCCCAAAGTAAAATTACGGTCACTGGGCATACGGATGATGTCCCAATATCTAATGCGCAATTCAGAGACAATTGGGATTTGGCTGCTGGTAGGGCTGCAAGTGTTGTTCAAGCAATACAGAGAACCGGCTTGATCGATGGTGATCGCCTTTCTGCGGTCAGCAAGGGAGAGGTTTCGCCTATCGCTGATAATGCAACGGCTGCTGGCAGAGAAGAAAATAGACGTATTGAAATAGAAATTACTTATTAGGGCTAATTCTTTTTTAACCTTTGTCGTTAATTTCTATGGAGTATTGTAAAAATGGGTGAAGTAGCAAAGCCTGATTATCTCAGTTTGGTAAACCAAGGTGGTTCTGGTTTTAATGTTTCCGAGCTAGTGACCGCTATAGTTGCATCTGAGATAGAACCAAAGCGCGCAATGCAAACCACTAAACAAGAAAAAGCAGAAAGTGCAATTTCAGGTATAGGTTTTTTGAACTCTCAGGTTGCATTAACGCAAAAGAACTTTGATACAATCGCAGGAGATACATTTTTTAGTATCACCTCTACAAATACAACAGGGGTTGAGATCAAAACTACTGACGAGGCACAAATCGAGCCTGGTAATCATACTATTGAAAACGTGACTTTGGCAAAAAAAATGGTATTCGAGCTAGGTGGATTTGCCAACCTGACAGATACATTTACGGCTAGTTTGGCAATTGACTTTGGTTCTTGGACAGAGGCCGCTGGGATCTATACCTTTACTGATGCTGACGCTACAACTTCAAGCAGTTTAAGCTTTACAAACAAAACTATAAGTGAAGTCGTTGGTTTGATTAACGATATGGCAGATATAGAAGCGCAGATTATAGATATTACCGGAGAAGGAACAAGTTATTCCGTTATAATATCTGGTGACGATACTGGTTTTGAAAATGGGTTTCGGATTTTAAGCGATGGTACTGGCGACGCAGCACAAGACGCGAGATGGGAAACACCATCCGATCCGACTGCGCATGCGACGTCTAACAGCTTCAGTCAACTTTCTTCAAATGCGTCTTTTGATTTAGATGGAGTGGCAGTTACACGGAAAAAAAATTCTATCACTGATTTGATAGATGGAGCATCTATTGAACTTAAATCTGAATTTTCTGACGCAGCAATTGTTGGTATTACCCGCTCTGAAAGCTCAGTTCAGCAGACAGTTGAAGACGTGATTTTTTCACTCAATGAATTTAAAACTGAAATTGACCGACTAACTTTCATTGATATTGAGGGTGATGAGAACGGGCCACTCGCCATGGACCCATCTGCGACAACAATTAAATCTAATTTCAAACGATTGGCTGTAGAACCGTTGGCGGGTTATGGTGAGGATCTTATATATTTTTCTCAACTAGGTATAAAAACTGATAGTAATGGGGAATATTATTTAGACGAAGTGACCTTTGCAAAAACATTTTCTACCAACCCTGAATATTTTACTTCACTAAAGAATGATAACCTATCGACGAATTCTGCTTCTGTAACTGCTACAAAATCCCAATATACTAGAATAGATCCAGGCACTTATACGGTGACAAAAGTCGGTGATGACTGGAAATTTGGCGACGAAGATTTAATGAGGGTAGACTATAATGGCGGTAGCCGGTTCACTTCGTTGGCTCATCCAGGTCTAGTGATCATATCTGCCGCAGAAGAGCCTGCTGACTTTGACGTTTACGTAGGAAAAAGTTTTGCAAACAAAATTGATGAAATGATGGTTTCTATTCTTGATTTGGAATCGTCTCTAAGTAGTGCCAACGAGTCTTATAAAAATCTGAGTTCGGATATTGAAGAAAGGTTAGCGGAGCTCGAGAAGCGCGAAGAATTAATTACAAATAGATATACTGCTCAATTTGGCGATATGGAAAAGTCGATGACCGAATTTAACAGCACAAAGTCTTTGCTAGAGAATTTCATAGAGGCTTGGAAAAAACAAAAGAACTAGAGTTCTAAAGTCCGTACTTTTTTACCTTTTCTATCAAAGTTGTTCGAAGAAGTTTTAAGTCTTTAGCGGCTTCACTTGTATTTCCGTTATTTCGGTTGAGTGCAGCCTCTATAAAGACAATTTCAATATCCCTTAAAAGTGATCTCAAATCTACTGAATTATTTGTTTCAAACCAATTTGCAAAATCTTCCGGTATCGGCAAGCTTTTAGCTTCTACCTCCTCAGACGTGAAAGGTAACTCTCCTAGCTCATCAAGCTCTGACCAAATTACTTTTTGTTCTTCAGCTCTGGTAATTACGCTATTATTTACGGAAATCAGATATTGTTTAACGTCATCTCCCGAGATTTTTTGGCTTGGGAAAAAGATTAATGACCTTTCGACTACATTTCTTACTTCTCTGATGTTGCCTGGCCAGTCATAAGTTTTAAGGGCTTCTATTGCCGTTTCCTCGAAATGGGGCCTTTTACTCTTATCAGTTTTTGTTTTGCTATTTAAAAAGTGTTGAACAAGGTCGGGTATATCCTTTGCTCTGCTTTTAAGACTTGGGACAGATACTGGAAAAACATTCAAACGAAATAATAAATCTTCTCTAAATACATTTGTTTCAACAAGCTCACTTAAATTCTTATGTGTTGCGCAAATTATACGAACGTCCAATCTAATTTCTTTATTACTTCCTACCCTGGAAATGACAGAATTTTCCAAAACTCTCAGTAATTTAGTTTGCAAACCGAAAGGCATATCCCCAATTTCATCTAAAAACAGAGTTCCTTTATCTGCTTGCTCAAACTTCCCAATTGTCGTTTTAAGCGCGCCAGTGAATGCTCCCTTTTCAAAGCCAAATATTTCTGCTTCCATTAACTCACTTGGAATAGCGGCGCAATTTAGTGCTATAAAATTACCTTTTCTTCTACTTTCTTCATGAATTGCCTCTGCAACCAGTTCTTTTCCGGAACCAGTTGGACCATTAATAATGACAGGAGAGTTTGACGAAGACACCAGCCCTATCATTTTCTTTAATTCGACGGCTGGCTGAGATTGCCCAATTATCTTGCTGTCGATTGAATTCATCAGGATGCTGCCTCTCCTGGGATTTTATTTTCTATAGGTTATATTGTGATTTGTGCTATTGCTAGCTTAAATAGAAAGTTTCTTATAAACAATTCTCTGAATAATGATATTTAAGGTTTTATGGTGTTCCAGAAGATCCAAAATAGTTTAAAGAAATTGGGTGAAAAGGCGGGTTTTCGTAAACCAGATTTAAACTATTTGGATGATCAAGATCTTTCGCGCTTCAGCGAACAAGATATTATTTTAGAAAATGAGAACCAGATCCAGCAATACCTCCCAGAAGTTTTGGGTCAGGCTTTAGCCAGAACTTGGATTGATAAGCGTTTTTTAGATGCATTTTATCAATATCCTATCGAAATACTTGAACGAGGGGGGGTTTATTTGCCTGACAGAGTTTCGGTGGAGTTCAAAAAGGAAAAAAATCAGCGCCCCAGAGTGATCGTATATGAAACGGAAAAAAATAAAAAAAGAAAACTTCTTGAGTTAAAATTAGTCATGGTAGCAGAGCAATGAAAAAATCAGTATTATTTCTTTTATTTTTATCAGTGTTTGGGGCAAAAACTGTCTTAGGCGACAGTCATGCCAGTGAGAACGCTGATCAAATAAAAAAATTTGAAAATGCCGTTAAATTTGTCAGTGAAAAAAAATATTTTGAAGCAGTGAAAGAATTTGAACTCTTGGCTACTTCTGGTTTGCCGGAAGCGCAATTCAATCTTGCGATTTTAAATTTAAACGGATTGGGAACCCCAAAAAATTTCAAGAATGCGCTTTATTGGTCTTGGTATGCTCATTTGAATGGTCATGAAACTGCTCTTGACCAAGTCGAGACTATATATTCGTCAATTACAGAGGTACTTAGGGATACCGTGGCCAATCAAGTGATAGAAGAACTCTTGTCATTAGCAAATGATGGCGATCAATCTTCAGCATTGAAACTTGGACAAACTTACACGCAACTCTTGGTTGCGCCGGACTACAAATCCGCTTATGTCTGGCTGTCGATTGCCCAGGCATATGGCCTAGAGGGCGTGACTGATCTTCTTCAAAATACTACAAAACAACTAACTCTAGAGGAGGTATTGCAGCAGCAGGATCAATCAGCAGAAACTTTTGGGAAGATTAATCCTTAATTTCTTTTACTGGTGTTATCTCTGAAACAAAATCGAGAAGATTGAGCCGGTCGTCACATAATTTATCAAGTTCAGAAATTGTTTTTTGTAAATTTTCCAAAGTTGATCGTAATTTTGTAGAATCCCGTTGCATGGATTGTTTAGACACAACTTTGAGGTCCGAAACCGCTGCCTCGAACCTATCATAACTGTTTTTAAAGTCGTTTAAGCTCACACTTTCGCGTATCGGCCTTGACTTTAAGATATCTGATAGGGCTTTCAGATTTTCAATTAAACCCTCGATATCCATTGCTACTCTATCCTTCGCCTTCCTTAATGCTTTCAAATAGCTTATTTGTAATAGCATTTAAATCAATAGGGTAGCGTCCCTCCGACACTTTCTGGCGTATTTCATTTACCACTTCAATATTAACTGGTGGTTCGCTAGATAGTGACTTTACTTTCTCACTTACAGACAAATCAACACTGACAGACTGGCTGCTAACCGCAGTTGCCTTATCCGCAGCTGAAGTTTGTGATGTCTCTGCTTGTGACACGCGCGACTTCTTCTGGTCTTGAACAGTTGCAGACCCAGTACTTGGGCTATTTCTTACTGTATCAACCATTATGAAACTCCTTTCGCTACTACATACGACATCTATTAGCTACATGTTAGTTATTGGTGAAACTTTTTTTCTACCAGTGATAATCGCCTTCAAAACTTTTTTTGAGTTCATATTTTCTATTGAGATCATATCACCTAATTGCCCTTCTTCCAAGGCTTTAGCTGAAGTGGTTATAATTAGTTTGTTATTCTGCGCTATCACCAAGACGGTATCTTCTTTATTTATAAGATATACTGTTTCCAGGTGCCTGGCCTTAACAACAGTTCCTGAGGCCAAGCTGACTTTAGCTTTACGACCCACAACCTCTTTAATGTCTTTGAAGGCACCATGGAATTTAGTTGAAGGTTTATCGATTAAGACAATGTCGTCGCGAGCTACAACTTGGCCTTTGGATATATTCTTTGTCAGCGCAACGATCTTATGTGGCTCAAAGACTAGGTTTTTATCATCATCGAGTATTTTGACAGTGGATTGTTTAGAACGAACTAACGTCGACCAGTTTTCATTTGGGCAGGTTACCAAAATGGTGGTCCAATCATTTTTAGTCCTTTGATTGAATTCTAAGAGTGAAGAGCAAGGGAAAAACGTACGTTTATCTGAAACAATAAGGCTCAGTCCCAGATTATTCTTTTTAAAGTAAGTTTGTGCTTGTTGTTTAATCATAGCTCCATTTACTAAATTACCAGCTTTCAGGTAATCTGCTGAAAAGATGAAGATAATTAAACAAAAACTAATTTGCTTTATACAATTTAAGCTCATGAACCTGATACCACTTCTACTTCTGAGCCGATCAATTCTTCGAGTGCTTCAATTTTGGAAATTAACTTTATTTTGGCGTTATGTTTACCGAGACTTTCAAGTTGGAAATAAATCTTTTTTGCGTTGCTATTTTTCAATAAAAACATATCTGATGGGAGAATTCCGTCTAAGCTTCCATAATCTACATAAGCGTTGCCAGCTTCTGCATATATTTTTGGATAAAAATTAAGGCAATCTAAACCAGCCAGTTGTTGGTCCAGGTTTTCCAGAATAAAGTTTGTTATATTTTTCTTGGTTGCAGGCCAATCTTTTCTGTTAACTGGGTTTAGAAGCCCATTTAAATTTTTTTGTATAATCGGAAAGTGATTTGAGATATTTTTTTCGAGAATTTTTTCTCCTTTTCTCAAAATATGTGATGAAACTGTAACTTTGAGATCAAGGTTTTTTTCTAGAAACTTGTTATTATGGACTGCTTCAACAACTATCGTTGCGTGGAGCTTATAATAATTTTTAGGCAAAGTTTTTGCATTATCTTTTTTGTATACTGAATAGAGTTCAGTAGCCTTTATTTGCCTTTCATTATGGGAGCTGGGATTTTTTAAACTGGGTGCAAATTCATGATTTTCAATCGCCCGATGAATAAAACCCTCAGTAAATAATGCCCAGGGTGGCAATTTATTTTTTTCTATTTCTATATTTACGGAGAGGTCCATAGAAGGAGGACCAGCTCTTCGACAGATTTTGTTTATCTCTTTGTCTTGGTTATCATTAACCACAACATTCAAACTTACGTGATAGAATTTACCTTTGATTTCTTCTTTTATTACGCTGTATTCTTGGATGCCTAACTTAGAGGCCAAGTGAACTTGATCTAATAAAACTTTTCCATTTTCAATGATCGAAAAACTATCGACAGTTTGTGATCCTTGTGACACTAAGTTCTGGAGTGCATTTTCAATCGCTCGAGTTCTAAATAGTTTTTTATCTATTTTAGAAGTGATTACGGCTACGCCATCAGTTGTAATTAAATTGGCCGCTCGCGATATGTTTGACAGTGCAAGACAAGTAATCAAAACAAGAAAGCTTGCAAAATATTTAAATTTACCACGCACCATCAAATTTACTTTTTATAAAAGTCCATTTCGATAGGCTTTTATTAGTCTATCGACGTGTGTTTGGCTTACAGCGAGTTCAACTTGATAAGTGTCACTGCCAGTTGGCTCGATCTTGACTGTTCGGGCGCCAATAACAGTTCCCCTCAGAGCGGCGCCTAGTTTGTCTGATGTCAAAACTGCTTCACCAATAGTTGTTTCACCTTGGATATAAATGCCGTGCAATTGTTCTGTTAAATTTCTGTATGCGTCTAATTTAGCCGCTCGGATTGCCATCAATCGTCTTTGGTTTAAACTTTTTGAAGGTTGAATAGCGATCGAAGAAAAACCAATGGCGGTTACACTCGGTACATAATATTTAGAGGTTTCCGCTGATCGTCTTTCATTCAAAAGAGCACTAGAGCTTTGCAGAGACTGCTGGCTATCGAGTTGCGGAGATGGTGTTGAATTTTGAACTGAAAGTGGGTTCAAAAATTGTCCTTGAGGAGAACAAGCACCAAGAGCCATCAGGACGGTTGGCACGATAAATTTAAAAAAGCTTTTTTGTGTAAACAACATATCAATATCCTATTTGCCGTTGTCACACTTGAGCAAAATCTATGCCAGAATAGGTCTGAAAGTTTATATTTATTATTTTTTTTGATTATGGTTGCTTTTTGTTTTCTAGATATCTCTACATTCTTCAAAACCCTCAATGGCACAGTTTATGCTTTAAGTAATAAATGACAGAATTATGAAATAAGATTTTTATTAAAAAATGTTTAAAAACAGTATTTTATAGTTCAAAAATTTGACGAATTTTAATTATGGCAAGTGAAATGCAAAGAGCTGAAAAACTGAATTTGAAAACCTTCGCACCCAATTTGGTAAATTATTTTTTACCATTTGGGATCATTGCGCTGGTGGCAATGCTAGTATTACCTTTGCCGGTTGCTTTGCTTGACACATTTTTTGTTTTAAACATCACTTTATCGTTGTTGATTTTGATGGTTGCTCTTCATACTCAACGCCCACTGGATTTCTCCTCGTTTCCGAATTTATTATTGATAGCTACGGTTCTGCGTCTAGGTTTGAACGTTGCCTCTACCAGAATTGTTTTAAAAGATGGTCACACGGGTCCAGATGCTGCTGGTCAGGTTATTGAGGCCTTTGGTGAGTTTATTGTTTCTGGTAATTATGCAGTTGGCTTATTTGTATTTGCGATCCTTGTTATTATTAACTTAGTTGTTATCACAAAAGGTGCAGGGCGCGTTTCAGAAGTTGCTGCACGTTTTACCTTAGACGCTCTCCCAGGGAAACAAATGGCAATCGACGCTGACCTTAACGCCGGCATATTAACACCGGAAGAGGCTAAAGAAAGAAGAGCAGAAGTTGCAAAAGAAGCAGATTTTTATGGTTCTATGGATGGTGCCTCAAAGTTCGTAAAAGGCGATGCAATTGCAGGTCTTCTGATTTTACTTGTGAATGTTGTTGGTGGACTAATTATAGGTCTTCTACAGCATAACTTATCTGTAGGACAGGCAGCTGAATCTTACATTCTTTTAGCAATCGGTGATGGCTTAGTCGCTGCGATACCTTCGCTACTATTGTCAATAGCTACTGCTATTATTGTAACGCGAGTGTCTTCGGCGCAAAATATGTCCGAACACATTTCAAAACAGATTAATCTTTCTGCGGCCTGGATCCCCACCTCCTTAGTTATATTGGCACTCGGTTTAGTCCCAGGGATGCCTAACAAACTGTTTATACTTTTTGCAGCACTAGCTGCAGGACTGGCTTTCTTTTCGCGCAGAAGAGAGTTGGCAGCCCCGAGTGATGAAGACGAGCAAGAAGATCAAGAGGCTGAGGAAAATGATAATGACTTTGATGTAAGCTCTGTAAAAGATGATGCAAAAATTTCGTTGAATATTGGTTTTGGTCTAGTCAGCCTTGTATCTCAATCTGACGAAAATAGCCTTGTTCCTAGTGTAACGAAATTGAGAAAAGAGACATCAAAAAGGCTAGGTTTTGTTGTGCCTGGCATTAGAATAAGAGATGACATTGATTTGGAACCCTCTCAGTATCAAATTAAGATAGGGGAAAAAATTGTTGCGGATGATATGGTGTATTATGATAAAATTTTGGCTATTCCAGGTGATAATGTTCAATTTGAATTAAACGGCATCAAAGTCAAAGAGCCTGCATTCGGCGTTGATGCTATCTGGATCGAACCAGAACTTGATAAGGATGCTCAATCGAAAGGTTATGTAACTATAGACCCAACTTCTGTTCTAATAACTCACGTGGGTCAAATTTTAATGAACAGCGCATCTGAGTTGCTTGGTCAGGATGAGGTGCAGGCACTGTTGGATGATTTAGAGTTATCGCAGCCCAATCTTGTGCAGACAGTCGTTCCAAAAATTGTGCCATTGCATCAATTGACTAAGATACTCCAGAATTTACTGAGAGAGGCTGTTCCAATTTCTGATTTACATGTTGTAATTAGCGAATTGGCTGTTCTTAATGTACAAAAAATGGCCAACGACGATATATCAGAGGCTATCAGACCAAAACTAGTGCCATTACTTATTCAAAGGTTAACAAAATTCAAAGAAACATTACCTTTACTAACTCTCGCACCTGATCTTGAACAGCTTATCGTGACATCAGTTCGGCAAAACCCGGATGAGAAGATGCTTCTACTTGATGGAGCATTGGCGAAGAGAATTTTATCTAATGTAAATGATGCGTCCGAAGCACTTAGTCGAGAAGATAAAGCTGTTTTTCTGATCGTAGCTCCTCAAATTAGGCGACATGTTGCAAATTTTGTTCGAGCTCAACTTCCTTCAGTAAATGTTCTAAGCTTTACGGAATTGCCTGAGAACCGTAGTGTTGAGATAGCTTTCACGATTGGTGGAGAGGAAGAGAATGATGAATGAGTTGCAGAAGGTGGGAACTAAAAAATGGTAGAAATTAAAGTACAAGCCTCCGATAGCGCTGCAGCAATGGAGGAAGTGGAAAAAAGACTTGGATCTGATGCATTAATTGTCTCGACCACTAAAGTCGACGGAAAAATTGAAATTGTTGCAACAAACGATGACCCTTCGAATTATCAAAAACAGTCGGAACCACTTATTTTAGATAGTGAGCATAGAGTAACAAAATTTACTGACGTTTTAGTTCCCAAAATTGAAGGAGTAGGTAAAAATGAAGCAAATAGCAAAATTGATTTTCAGCAGCCTACAGTTAACGAAAGCATTCAGAATATAAGAGCCGAACTGCAAAAAATCGAAAAATTATCTGATGAAGGTATTCGATCAGAACTATCTTTAAATAAAAAATCGATTTCTACTTTATTCCAATCTTCTGGTGTTTCAAAAAATGTTGTTGAACTTTTAAATGAAAATGCCCCGGAAAAAAGTTTGGAGACTATGGCAAAAGCTCTTTCGAAGATGTTTGTTAATGGTAAGTGTCCAAACTTTGAGGAAAGTGACCTATTTTTGATCATAGGCTCTACATTTTCTGGTAAATCAGTCTTTTCGAGAAAATTATCGAAACTTATGGAAAGCAAAGAAGAAATCAAAGAATGTAAAACCATAGAGTGCGAAAATTCCAAGGCTATAGCCGCTAAAATCAATACATGGGCCTCTAAAAATGATAAGGCTACAGATGCCTCGAAAAGGATAGCTATTTCTGAACTTAAAGACGCTGAAGATATAGATCGGGTTTTATTAGAAATTTATAAGCGAAATCCAGAATTAAAAATTAGCGTTATAAATGTTTGTCCAGTTGGGAATAGCTATGAGTATCTCAAAAGAAATCTGCCAAAGCGCACACTACATAATGAGTATTTAGCAATTACAAAATTAGATCTATGTGACTTGTCTCTGTCGGAGATATCAGCATTTGTAGAGTTAAATCATAAGTGTATGTTTTTCTCTGGAATAGAAACAGAAACAGACGGTCTATTTTTTGCACAGGTAGAGAAAGTAATGTCTCACATTGTGAAAACAGTGGGAAGTGAGGAACTTCAATAATGGTCAAAACGATCGCAATATCAAGCGGAAAGGGAGGAGTTGGCAAGACTTCGCTGGCTGTTAATGCTTCTATAAGGCTATCCATGGAAGGAAAGAGAGTTGCACTGCTCGACGCAGATTTTGGAATGGCTAATTCTCACATTTTACTGGATCAAAAGGTACAAAATACTGTTCAAGATATTTTAGAAAATGATATCAATATCGACGAGGTAATACATGAAACTTCTAGTGGTTTGAAGTTAATACCTGGAGGCTCTGGTATATTAGAGTTGCTAAACTTAGATAGTAAAAAGAGATGGGAGATAATCCGCTCACTAGACTCGCTTGAAAATAGCTTAGATTATTTAGTCGTAGATACACCTGCCGGTGCTTCAGATGCCAGTATAGACTTTGCCGCGGCCTGTGATAAAGTTGTCGTGGTATTGGTTCCCGAACCAACAAGCTTTATGGATGCCTATGCATTTATCAAAGCGCTAAATATCGAAAAAAATTTACATAATGTATCAGTAGTTGTTAATTTAGCCGTAAATGCTGCTGGGGCTAAAAAAAGTTTTGAAAGTTTCAAAAAAATAGTGACAAAATTCCTTTCAATCGAAGTAGAATATGCGGGCTGGTTACCGAAAAGTAACCTAATTTCATCTTCAATTGTTGCAAGAAAACCAGTAGTTTTAAACAAATCTCTGGATCAAACGCTGAAGAAAAGTTTCACATCTATTGCGAAATGTTTTCTGGAATTTGAAGAAAATAGATCCAGTGGTATAAAGTTTTTTAATAAATAATTTGATAGTATGTTACACGGATACACGCATAACCATGACGATAAAGCGCAGCTGATCAACGATAACTTGGACGTTGTTAAAAAAATTGCGTTTTATTATGTTGGGCGAGTAGGGAAAGTTGTTGAGGTTGATGATTTGCTTCAATTGGGGATGGTTGGCCTGGTCGAAGCGGCTCATAACTATACTCCAAAAGAAGATGTAAATTTTGTTTCATACGCTAAATTAAGGATTAAAGGCGCCATTGTTGATTATTTACGGAAATCGTCAAATCTTTGCCGAGGTACGATAAGACGAAAGCAAGACTACGAAAGAGCAAAACGAAAGCTTGAAAAAGAGCTTTTTAGGGAGCCTGAAGTCAAAGAAATCGCAAAAGAATTGAATGTGGATGTAGCCGAGGTTATGTCATGGCAACATGATTTTGCCGCTAGTCAGCACCAAAGTTTGGAAGAGGCTTCCGAGGCATATGGAGACTTTTTATTCGCTACTGATAAAAGCGTTGAAGAAAAAATTTTCAATGGTCAGCTAAAAGATATTTTACGCGGAAAACTTGAAGATCTAAATGAACAACAATTAATGGTTTTGCAATTATACTACGTGGAAGAACTAAATGTTTATGAGATTGCAGAAGTTTTATCTGTGTCTACTGGGCGTGTATCTCAAATAAAATCTGCAGCGATAAAAAAACTCAAGACCTTGATTGAAAGTCAAGTAAATGCCTGATTTTTCAGATGATGGGAGTCAGATAAGAAATCAATTGCAATTGACAGTATTAAGCGCCGAAATATTAAAACGGCGGCTGGACAAAGGCCATGATATTTCGCTGTCGTGCAATATATCGGAGCTTCCAAATTATCATTGTAATGTAGTGTTTCAACTAAAACAGCAGGACATTGGTCCAATAGGCTTTTTAAAGTTTGATGACAAAAGACCACTAGTCAGTGCAGTAATTAATTTAGACGAAAAAAACTTTTCTGATTTTTTTGATCTTTTGAAATGCGTTCCACCACGTCATGCATCGATATTTTTATATACTGATAGTTACAATGAAGAATATTTGCTGAGCCGGACTTTTTCGCAGCCAGGGCTAAGCGTTGATATACGCGATATAAGTTGGAGATATCCTCTTATCTGAGAAATTTTTAGTCACATCTCTGGGTTATTTTTAAAAACTTTTATAATCACAAACTTATCCACTTATTTATCATCACTCAATTTTGCTTTGCCGTCGGCAATGAGTTTATTTGCACTTTCCTCAGTTACCGATAAGGTTGTTTCTTTAACAAGCTTGGTTCCATTGAGTGTAGTATTTTTCAACATTACGACTTCTACCATACCATCGTTTTTTTCATCATCATCGAAAAGGTTGTCTATCGCCGTTTCATTTTCATCATCGGCACCATCAAAAATATCAGTATTTTCAACTTCGTTGAGTGAGTAAATATATGGATCATGGAGTGTCGCGTATAATTTATTCCTTAAAACCCAGCTTTTTGCGGACAATAGAGCCAGTTTTTTCGAATGGTTTTTTTCTGCATTCAATTCAGAGTTGATTTCATCTAACGCTGAGGAAAAAGAGTGGTCAGCAAATTTGACGAGTACTTTATTCCTGTCTTTATGAAGTTGTGAATTACTTTCTTCTTCCATTTTTTATACTCCAATACTTTGGCACACTACTTGCAATATTCGAACCAAGCAAAACAAATATTGGAAATAGTTGTGAAGACAATAGAAGGACATTTAAAAGTACATGCCGAAGCTTTAGCTCTTCGGTCACAGCGTAATGAAATATTAGCTTCAAACATAGCAAATGCAGCAACCCCAAATTTCAAGGCTAAAGATCTAGATTTCGAGCAAATGCTCAATTCTAAAATGGGTTTTGGAAAGGTGAATATTTCCAACAAACGACACTTCGAAATGAGCATAGGACCCAATGAGCAAGGGGTTAAATTTAGACAGAATATTACTCCATCAATGGATGGAAATACCGTGGAACTACATGTTGAGCAAATGCAGTTTTCTGAAAATGTTATGAAGTATCAGACATCGCTAGAGTTCCTGAATAGAAAAATTTCTGGCCTGATGTCAGCGATCAAGGGTGAGTAAGATGGCGGATTTAAAAAATATTTTTGATGTCGCTGCTCGTGGGATGTCTGCACAAATGGTTAGACTGAACACAGTTGCAAGTAATCTTGCAAATGCGAGATCGGTGGCCTCATCAGAAGCAGAGGCCTACCGCGCGATTAAGCCAGTATTCAGTACATTATATGCAGATGACCTTGAAAAAACCGGGGTATCCAGTGTTGACGTTGTTGATGTAGTGGCCGTGGATAAAGAACCTGAAAAAGTTTACCAGCCTGGTCACCCGAAAGCCGATAAAGACGGTTACATATACATGGCAGCGGTAAACCCCGAGGAAGAAATGGTAGAGATGCTAGAAGCATCCAGACAATATGAAAATAACGTTGAAGTCGTCAGTACTCTTAGAGGGCTGATGATGCGAACAATTAGTATGGGTAGATAGGAGTTCTCATGACTACAATAGATCCGAACAGTGCTCAAGCAGCACTATTTGAAAAATTAGGAATTACTAAACAAAGTGATGCTCAAAAGGC
>CAYMIR010000020.1:13655-16055 GCA_964390655.1 uncultured Marinovum sp. | reverse complement strand
ATAATAAATGATCTGCAAGCGCAGGGATATGCGTTAGACTTCATTAATCCTAAAGAATTAGAAAAATTAATCGATGGCAGTCATTCCACCTCAGAAAGTGATACGAAACTCGTATGTGGAATGGGCACAGGGTTCAATGTCGCCATAGCCTATAAAACAGCTTTTGGTACGTTTGTACCAGCTTCAGAATATGGGCACGCTCGTATTACTGTCGCAAATGAAGGGCAAAAGTCTATAATAAAACATTTGGAGAAAAAGTCTCCATTTGTATCATACGAAAATATTTTAGCAGGATTGGGCCTTAATCGTTTAGATCAATTTTTAAATCAAAGAAATGATCGCTCTCCGGCAGATATTTTAGCTGCTGCAGAAGCAGGAGATTTACAAGCAAAGGAAGTAGGAAATCAATTGGCTGGCTTTGCTGGACAAGCTTTCGGCGATTTTGCATTGATGAATATGGCTTTGGGGGGAGTTTATCTAATTGGCGGCGTCGCGAGGGCGATGATGCCATATCTAAAGGAAGACAATTTCAAAAAAAATTTCTATCAGCGTGGCCAGTTCTCAGATATTATGAAAAAAATATCTGTCCAAGTTATTTTGGATGACTTTGCTGCACTAAAAGGCTGTGCAAACTATTCGAATATTTTATCAGGTGAATAAATTTTTATACCAACAAACATCAAAAAAGTTGAGATAACAAAATAAAACCCAAAAATTAAATATTGCAACTCAAGACCAAAACCCCAATCAATCAATAAACCGGTCAATCCTGGACCTAAGGCTGATCCTAAAACCATTATAGCTGTACCCAATGCTTTGATCGTTCCAAGAAATTGAGTGCCGTAATATTCTGCCCAGAAAGCCGTTGGTAATGTTGAATTTGCACCAGATGTGACAGCTAAAAAGCATAAACCTAACGCCAATCCAAACTGCGTCGAAACAAAGTAGAATAATACAAATCCAAAAACTATGGGTATTTGAGACGAAGGAAGTATCCGTTCCAAACCATATTTGTCCAATGCCCATCCCGATATTAAATTGAAGATAATAGCTACCAGTGTATAGATGGGAAATAAAGCAACTAGCTGTAAATGCGTCCAACCTTTGATTTCCGCAAAATATACTTGATGAAAGAAAAAAGAAGTGACACATGCTGCTGGGCCTAAAAGGGCTGGAAGCATATACCAAAATAAGGGATGTCTTATGACTTCTTTTCTAGTCCAAGATTTTCCTAACATGCCAAAGACTGTTACTTCTTTAGCCATAGTTTGAGGGGTTCTTTCGTTTTTCAACAACATCCAAATTATAGGCGCCATCAGCAAACAGAATAAGGACGCCACAATCCATAAGTTTTGCCAATGAAAGCTCAGCATTAATATTGTAAAGAAAACTGGAAGAAAAGCTTCACCCAAAGCATATCCAGTATTAGAAATGGCCAAAGCTTTCCCTCTTTGTGCGATGAACCATCTCGACATAGAAACAGATGAAATGTGAGGTAACATTCCCTGGCCCAAAAAACGTAAAAGAAATATTAAAAACGGCAATAGCCATACAGTAGGATTTAAAGCCATTATGAGAGTGGAAATGCTAAGACCTACTAATACTAAAGTACCAATGGATCGGGCCTTAAAAATATCGCTTGAAGTTCCTGCCCAAACCATCAACAGAGCAGAAGCCAAAGTACCCACCATATAAATAGAACCCCAGTCTCCATGACTGATATCAAAGTAAGACTGAATTTTTCCTGCAAAAATCGAAATAAAAAACGTTTGGCCAAAACTCGAATTTAAAGCCAAAATAAAACCTGCCAACAACCAAGCTATATTTGATCTGACAAATTCAAAATAGCTCAATATTTTTCTCTTTTGATTTTTGATGGAAAATAATCATTAAACATCACTTATAGAGAAGCTAAACAAACCGTATAGCTAAAACTGCATTTAACCCACCAAAAGCGAAGGCATTACTTAATGCGACATCCACTTTTACTTCCCGAGATTTATTAGGCACAACATCCAAAGCACACTCAGGATCAGCTTCTTCATAGCCTATTGTCGGAGCAACGATCCCATCTTTAACAGCCATAATACAAGCGAGCAGTTCAATCGCTCCAGTACCACCAATTACATGACCATGCATCGATTTAGTTGAAGAAATCATTAAGTTATCGGCATGCCTACCAAACACATCAGCAACTGCGGCACATTCTGTTTTGTCATTGGCAGCCGTTCCAGTGCCATGCGCGTTAATATACTGCACCTCTTCTGAATTAAGTTTTGCGTCATTTAATGCACCCTTGATCGCTCGGGCTGCTCCTTGCTTAGATGGCATTACAATATCACTAGCATCAGAGGACATAGCATAACCAATAACTTCAGCCAAAATCTCTGCTCCTCGTTT
>CAYMIR010000020.1:2421-13555 GCA_964390655.1 uncultured Marinovum sp. | reverse complement strand
CAAGCAGTAGACACTGTAAAGGATGGGCCCTTCAGATTATATTCCATAGAAACATGGCTAGCGGCAGCATTGTTCATAAGCTTTGGAACAACAAAAGGATGTACTCGATTTTTTCCCTCTTCGTAAACAGCTCGATAGTTATCGTCCCACGTGCTGACACCTCCACCAGCAGTTCCCAAAACAACGCCCGATCTTGCTGCAAGCTCACCTGAAAAAACAATTCCAGATTGTTTTATTGCTTCCTTAGCAGCAATTAGTGTGAATTGAGTAACTCTGTCATACAATGATAACTGTTGACGATTAAATACCGTTGTTGGCACAAAGTCTTTAACCTGCCCACCAATTTTAATATCTAGACGATCAACATCACGAAAAGAAAGCGCTTTAATACCACACGAGCCATCGGCCATACTTTCAAGTGTTTCTTTGACCGAATGACCAAGAGAGTTAATTGTACCAGCACCGGTTATAGCAACTCGGTTCAAGATTTTTCAGCCACTAATTTTTCAATACCAGAAATAATTGAAGCTACTGAAGAAATATTGAACTCATCATGAGATGGATCGTTAGCATTAAATGGTATTTGGATATCAAAAGCCTCTTCTATTGCAAAAATACTTTCCACCAAGCCCATGCTGTCAATTCCCAAGCTTTCTAAGGTACTTTCCAATGTAACATCATCAGGTTCAAGTATTGCCTGCTCAGCAATGATATCGATTACTTTTGCACCAATATCCATATTATTCGGTTCCCCACGATCAACTAACCATGCGTTTAATCTATCTTGGATGACTTGAAAACGGCTTTTTTAAGATCTTTTAAATCTTTAATTAATTTTGGTAGCTTACGTAAATTTCTATATACTTCAAGCTGTGTCTCCATTTTCATGGCTGGATAACCTAGCATAACTCTACCAGAGGGAATATTCGAAAGTACTTTTGTAGCTCCGCCTGTTATCACATTATCGCCAACAAAAATATTATCGCTTACGCCAGTTTGACCCCCTAAAACTACATTTTCCCCAATCACAGAACTACCTGCTATTCCTACCTGGGCGCAAATTAGTGTGTTGTTTCCTATTTGAACATTGTGCCCTATTTGAGATAAATTATCAGTCTTTACACCATCTCCAATTTTAGTAGGCCGCACAGTACCACGATCAACGCAACAATTTGCTCCAATCTCTACATCATTGCCTATCTCTACTCCGGCAAGAGAATGAATTCGGTGCCAAGCTTGGGAGGCAGTCGTATTTATCTCAGTATTTTTTAAATCAGCCCTTAATTCTTCTACTGCTGAGACTTGCTCTGTTACAAAAGAAAATCCATCAGCACCAATAATGGCTGAAGGCTGCGCAATAAACCGGTCACCAATAGAAACGTCGGAGCCAATTTTTACTCCTTCCCGAAGATAACATTTACTTCCTAAAGTCGTGTTGGCGCCTATATAACATTGCGGACCTATAATCGAATTATCCCCAATTTTTACATTTGATGAAATTACAGTCATTGCATCAATAAGAACGTTCTTTCCAATTTGCGCGCTTGAATCAATAATGGCTGATGAATGAATTCCAGAATTATAATGCTGTCCCCTGTCAACCATTGCAGAAAGCGTAGACATTGCAAACTTAGGCCGAGAAACTAATATTGCTGCTCTCAAACCATATTGGCTCCAGTCTACTCCTTTAGTGAGCAGGGCGCATTCAGCTGAAGTTCCATTTAAATCATTAAGGTATTTAGGGTGAATTGCTAAAGCTATATCATGCGCAGATGCCAAACTCGGTTCTGCAATTGAAGTAACTTTGATTTTTGGATCTCCAAAAAACTCAGCTTCAAGTGAATTTGCTATTTCTTGAACGGTAAATTCCATTTCTACCCTGCTTAAAAATTTACTTTAAATATCAACCAGAAAATGACTCCGCTTGAACACCAGCGTTGATCAGTGCTTCATAGATAGCTGAGTCTCGCCCGTAAATATCTCTTCTGTAATTAATTACTCCCAATTCATCAACAAATGCTGTTCTATAGATGAGATGTACAGGGACAGGTTGTCTTAAATAGACTACAGTCTCCTCTCCAGTCGCAATTGCGTCGTTGAAAGTAATCTTTGGATCTTCAGTCTGAGGTTTAAGAAGCTCATATGCAAATTCGAAAGGTTTTTGAAGCCTAATACATCCATGAGAAAACGCCCTTACTTCTAAATCAAATAAAGGCTTGGAAGGTGTATCATGAAGATAAATACTGTATTGATTAGGAAACATAAATTTAACCAACCCAAGAGCGTTTGTTATCGAGGGAAATTGTTTCAGATCATAAGGAAAAGTATCTTCATCATATTCATTAAAGTCTACTAAATCTCTTGGCACAATTTCACGATCAAGGTCTATTAGTTCTAAATAATCATGAGCCAAAGGATCTTCTTGCATTTCAGGTAGGTACTCTTTCAACGTGATTGACTTTGGAACGTTCCAAGTTGGATTGGTTATTAAGTGTTCAATAACATCCGAAAATTCTGGCGTTCGTTGTTCATCTACAGGCGTTCCAATGACGTTTCTTGTTTCGAAAATAAGGGCTCCATCTTCAAATAATTTAGTCGAAAAATCAGGTAAATTTACAACTACATAGCGTGCGCCTAAATCAAAATTTGTCCACCTCTCTCTTTCTAAGGCTACAATTACAGATGCAAGTCTCTCCTCCGCAGTCCTCCCAATTTCAGAAAATGTTGCTGGACCAGCTATCCCATCTGGAGCCAAACCATGCCTGAGTTGAAATAGCTGTACTGCCCTTCGGAGATTACCGTCATAAACTTCAGATGAATTACCTTTTAAATATCCACGCTTTACTAGCGCGTTGCGAAGTAGTAAAACATTATCGCCAACGTCACCTGGCCTCAAAAGTTCAGTTGGCAATTCACTGTACCAACCTCCTTTGGAAATAATTTTCTCAAGACGCTTTTTTTCCGAAAGCAGTAAAGTGTATTGTTTAGATTGTGGATGAAGCCCACTAAAGAAATCTTGTGGTTTAACTGAAATTAAAGTTTTAAGGTAGGCACCTGGGCTTCTGTAGGGAACTTCTCGAACAATCTCTTTATCTACAGAAGCTGGCTTCAGAATACCTGTTTGGATATTTGAAGCATAAGTTAAGAAATTTAACGTAATTAATGCCTCAATTAATCCTAGTTCAGTGGCAGTTCGCGCTTTCCTAAACTGACTTTTTAAAGAGTCAGGATCATAGCGGAATTTTGGTAAAGCGTGCTTTGACGTATTGTTGAGTTCTTTAAAAAAATAAGATCTCCTCTCTCTGGCAGATCTATCTCCTCCAACCCAAATAGGTTTAAATTCATTTTTTTCATAAAACTCAACAATCTCAGTGTTTGTTGAGAGAACACTCAGTAAAGAAACTTTAAATTCAATACTATTTACATTCGCAATTGCGATTGATGTTGAGGCCGAGAGTAAACCAAAAATAACGGCTATTAATTTGGATACTTTTAAAATAATCCAATAATTCGCCACGAAGTTACCTCATTTATTTTATTTTTATATTAAACCATTACACTAATTATACGAGATAAGAAATCTTGAATTATCCTAAAAATTTTTCCATTCAGTAACGAATTTTAGGTTCAAAAAGTATTTTGTTCAAATACATTTAATAAAATAGCATTTTATTTCATTGGGTTACATGCACGTTACACTTAAATTAGTGCTTTTTTATTAAATTGTTTTATGCAATAAACTGCGCTAAATTGATTTTTGGTTGAGAATTAATATTTGTGGGTGAATAATTTATTTTGGGAAAAGCAGAAAATAATAATTTTTCTAGAAGATTTATTCTGGGAGCCTTCGCAGCTTCGGCAGTAACAGCCGCGCCTACTTTTACGAAAGCTGCTGGCTTTTTAAGGGGAGCAGGAGATATTCGAAGCCTAAATATGATTTCGAGGAGAACCGGGGAAAGGTTCAAGGGCATATACTGCATCGATAATGAATATATTCCTGAGGTTTTAGAAGAAATCAGCTTCTTAATGAGGGATTGGCGGCGTAATGAAATAAAAGCTATTGATATACGTACAATAGATATAATTGCAGCAAGTCATAACCTTCTCAATACAGATGAACCATACACTCTTTTATCAGGTTATCGGAGTGCCAAGACAAATGCGATGCTCAGAAGACGGTCAAGATCTGTAGCGAGACATTCACTGCACATGACCGGTCAAGCTGCCGATATCCGCTTATCTTCTCGTAGCGTTAAGCAGATTTTCAAAGCCGCAGCAAAGTGTAGTGGCGGCGGCGTTGGTAGGTACTATCGATCAGATTTTGTACATATGGACTGCGGTCCGGTTCGAACTTGGCGCGGATAACAAAAGGCTACTTCCTTATATTTGACTGAATGTTCTCTGAATTTATATTGATGAGAGAGGAATATTGAATAGGAAAAAAGATGGTAATTGCTGATGCCCAATGTGTGATCCCAACAGACGATTTACAGGCCGATATTCCTTTTTTTACAAAGACTTTAAAGATGCGTATGGAAACTATCTATCCCGCTGACGATCCAAAAGTAGCAGTTTTTTCTGGGCACGGTATATCAATTTGCATCGATAAAGATACTTGCGGAAGCCCGGCGAAAATTAATTTATTAGTAGATGCGCCAGAAAAATTTTCATCTGGCAAAGTAGAGCTTACTGCGCCAAATGGAACGCAATTCAAAGTATTACAAAAGAACCCACCACTCATTTTACCAGAAACACAACATGAATTTGTTGTTCGACGTTTAGTAGATCAGGCCCCTTGGATTATCGGACGCGCTGGTATGCACTATAGGGATTTGATACCTAATCGCTTAGGTGGATCTATAATTGCAAGTCACATAAGAATTCCAGATGGAGGACCCGTTCCCGATACTGTTCATTATCACACCGTCGGTTTTCAACTCATTTTTTGCTACAAGGGATGGGTTGACTTAGTTTACGAAGATCAAGGTGAACCATTTAGACTATTTGCCGGAAATTGTGTTATTCAACCGCCTGAAATTCGCCATAAGGTTTTGTATGCAAGCGATAATATCGAAGTTATAGAAATTGGTGTTCCAGCCGAACATGTCACAACAATTGATCATGATATGGAATTGCCGACAAAAGAGTTTAATCCAGAAAGGGAGTTTAAAGGGCAAAAATTTGTTCATAATAAAGCTACCGAATCTACGTGGTCCGACTTTCGTATTCCTGGATTTATCTGCCGCGACACCACTATAGCTGATAATACTAAAAATGTTGCTGGGGTGCAGGTGGTCAAACCAAATGGAGCCATGATTAAGCCCAGTAGCCACGATTGCGATATACTTTTTAATTTCGTGATGGAAGGTAAAATGACGCTCACGGCCACTGGACAGCCAGCAAATGAGTTAAATTCTGGAGATGCGTTTGTAATTCCGCCAAACATATTGACAGAATATTCTAATTTGAGCGAAGATTTAGAATTATTAGAGGTATCTTTGCCCGGTAGGTTTAAAACTCATTACGACACGTAAGATAGCTCCGTTTGCCATTGATAACACTACACAGATAGCTTATCGCCCTTAATTATGCCGATTTTGGTTCAATTAAATGTTTCGTGAAAATAGTTCTTATTTGTTAGGCGTTGTAGCAGCACTCGCGACCGTTACAATTTGGGCAGCTTTTCTTATAGGAACTAGATTTGCTGTTAGTGGAAACCTTACAGTAGACGAGGTGCTAGTTTTAAGGCTTATTCCCGCATTTTTTATAATGCTTCCATTAATGTTGAAATTGGGTGTGATTGTAAAAGGTCAGTCTATTTTTGGGCTACTCATGATTGCATTGGGTGCAACTGCCTTTTTTCCGTACCTTATTTCAACAGGAGTCTATTACGCGCCCGCTTCAGACGCGGGGGCGCTAGCAGCTGGAATGTTGCCTTTTTGGACAGCTTTATTTGCTTTTATTATCACTGGAGAAACACCAAGTAGAATGAGATTTCTCGGATTACTTATAATATTACTAGGTGCTGTTTTGGTTGGCTCATATAGTATTTTGGCATCCAGTGATCAAAATACCTGGAAAGGGCATTTACTATTTCTGGCTGGGTCTGGAATGTGGTCAATATATTCCGTTCATTTTAGGCAAAGCGGTATAAAACCATTGGCAGGTTTAGTATTTGGACTTTTCTGGGGAACAACTGTCCTAATACCATTATTGTTGCTGTTTGGAGATGTTTCGTTTGAAAAAGCCTCAAACTTCGATATCTTTTCAATGATAATTCTTCAAGGTTTACTCATAGCTATACTTGCTATGCTTTTTTATAATTTTGCTATCCGGCAACTAGGATCAGCACAAACTGCAGCATTTGGTGCTTTAACACCCATATTAGCATTAATTGGAGGATTTCTTTTTTTAGGAGAAACAATAACACCTTTAAAATCTGTAGGAATTTTTATTGTCGCTATTGGAGTTGTTCTTGCATCCGGAATTATGGAGAAAGCATTATCCGCTAAGGTAAAGTAAAAAATTGGTCTTCAAAATCAGATTTAAAACATTATCATTCGGTAATCGATAATCCAACCCTGTGGCACTTTCATAAAATAGGAATATTCATTATCTCAATTTATAATATTTTGGAAAATTTTTATAGAAAAGCTATATCTACGCAAAACCAGAGCTTTTGTATTAATGAATAAAAACAATCAAAAAAATTTAACCTTAAAAGGCAAGATAACACCCTTTTTTTTCACAGTTCTATTTGCGGTTCTATGTATAACAAGCATCTTTATGATTCATCCAGTACTCTATTTTTTAAAATATTTTGCAGCATTTGGACTTCTCATAGCTATATTGCTACTTGTTTATATTTTAAAAACTGACGAACTCTAATAATAAGAATTATAAAGCCCAATACAGATCGAACTAGCCAAATAAATCGTTAGCTAAATGCAGTGCATTTACTAAAGCATCAACTTCGGTTTTAGTGTTGTAAAAAGCAAAAGATGCTCTGCAGGATGCAGTAATTCCCATATGGTCCATGAGTGGACCAGCACAATGCTGACCAGCCCGAACGGCAACTCCTTTTTTGTCTAATATTGTGGATATATCATGTGCGTGGCCAGCGTTATCCATTGTAAAAGAAAAAATAGCTCCTTTATTATCCGGCTGTCCCTGAAGCTTTAACCAATTCAGTGCAGTCAATCTTTCTAATGCATAATTTTTTAATTCAGCCTCATATTCTGCAATATCTTTTAAACCAATATTCATCATATAATTTAACGCCACGCCAAAACCTATAGTTTGAACAATTCCAGGTGTCCCAGCTTCGAACTTCATTGGAGGATCGTTGTATATGACTCTATCCATATGAACCTCTTTAATCATATCTCCGCCTCCCAGAAACGGACGCATTTCTTTCATTCGCTGAGCTTTAACATAAATAGCGCCCGAACCAGTTGGGCCGCACAACTTATGTCCTGTTATAGGATAGAAATCACAACCAATTTCTTGAACATCGACTGGCATGTGAACTGCCCCCTGCGACCCATCAATAAGAGTTGCTATTCCTAAAGATTTAGCTGCATGACATATTGTCTTGACGTCGACTATCGTGCCGAGAACATTCGACATATGCGTGATAGCGATCAACTTAGTATTTTTATCAATTGCATCAATTACCGACTGAGGGTCAAGGTTTCCATCATCATCAATTTCCACCCACTTTAATTTTATACCCATTCTCTCACGCAGAAAATGCCATGGCACAATGTTGGCATGATGTTCCATTACACTCAAAACTATGTTGTCACCGCTTTTCAGGTGTTCCATGGCCCAACCATAGGCAACCATATTGATCCCCTCGGTAGTACCCGAATTTAGTATTATTTCATTTTCATCTGAGGCATTCAAAAATCTAGCTACTATTCCGCGAACACTTTCATACTTTTCAGTGGCTTGATTAGAAAGGTAATGTAACCCTCTGTGAACATTGGCATATTCGTCCTTGTATACTTGATTCATTACACTAATAACTTCCTCTGGTTTCTGTGAAGAAGCACCGTTATCAAGGTACACTAATGGCTTCCCATTAACCTCTCGCGCGAGAATGGGAAAATCTGCCCTAATTTGTGAAACATCATACATTAAACAACCCTACGAATAATGACAGAACCATGCTGACACTTATAAAGGCTGCAATTAAGCCAGAAAATGTGACAAAAAAAGCCTTAAACAAATTTTCAAGTTTAAGAGCAACATCAATAAAAGAAATAAAAATCCATATGTATATAAAGAAAACTATTAACTGGAACAGGGCTGCAAGTTGAATTGAGAGCAAAGAAATAACTGTGGCTATTACCTGAAAGCCAACTTGTACAGCCTGCCCCCAAGCTAAAAGCACTAAAATGTCATCTATATTATCGTTTCCACCAAGAATTTTACCAAAAAA
Source organism: uncultured Marinovum sp. (assembly GCA_964390655.1). GTDB lineage: Bacteria > Pseudomonadota > Alphaproteobacteria > Rhodobacterales > Rhodobacteraceae > Salinivivens. The sequence goes on along the minus strand of CAYMIR010000020.1, from coordinate 5,109 downwards.
ACCTATTACGAAAGCAGACCAAACCGTACCAAAAATCATAACGGAAGCAAGAACCAAAGGATGATGCATCAGCAAGGGAAAAATTATAGAGTTTGCGGAACTGGTTAAATCTAAAAAGAACAAAATAACAGTAATACAAATTGTAAAAATCACGCTCATAATTGAAGTTGTACGCGATATTCCTAAAGCGATTATCTGCTGAGCTGCTTCTCTAGGGGCTGTAATCGTTTCTACAAAAAGAGATTTTAAAGACAAATTCATTCAGTCCGACCCTTAAAACCCGAATATATGAACGCAAAAAAAACTAAAAACCAGAGTCCAGCCACTGCAAAATATTGATAACTTTTGCCAAAAAAACCTTCAACTAACCCCACTAACAATAAAACCGGAGTTGTAGCTAAATATGCCCAAAAAATTATCAATCTTAATTCCATTCCTGAAATTGCACTTCTAAAAATTTTTGCAAAAATAAAAATAACCGCTGAAACCAAATAAAAGATCAAAGGAAGTAAAAATAAATTAGATAATAGGATTGCTCCCATCAATTCATTAACTGGTTGCTGGTTTATAAACGCCTGCCTAGATTGAGCAGGCCATTGAGCAATAAAACTAATAACACATCCACCTACCAGATAGGCTAAGTTTTCCTTCTCAGAAGCACCAGCTGCAAACATTTTAGAGTAGGTTTGAATTGGCTTATAATAAGTTTTGGAGATATTAGTGACAACTGACATTAGTTTTTGCGCCGTGATAACCAAGCAGTTATTTTTTCCACAATAATTGTGGCTATATTTTCATTTTCAATTTCCTCAACAGCCTCAGCTAAAAACGCCAAAGTAAGCATGTCGGTAGCATCATTCTTCGAAATACCACGACTGCAGAGATAAAATAGTGCCTGCTCATCTATAGCACCGGAAGTAGAGCCATGCGAACAAGCCACATCGTCTGCATAAATTTCAAGCTCCGGTTTAGCTAAAAATTGACTATCGTCGTCAAGTAACAGTGATTGGCTAATTTGATACCCATCAGTTTTTTGGGCCCCTTCTTTAACCAAAATTTTACCTTGAAAAACTCCAGTAGCGCCGTTTCTTAAAACTTTTTTAAATACTTGTCTGCTCTCACAGGCAACGGCATTGTGAGTGATAAATACGGTATCATCGTGATGAAATTTTTTCCCATCACCCACCGATGCTCCAGCCACGTGAGCAGTACATTCGTTACCCGATAGGTTCAAAACACATTCATTTCGGGTCAAAGTCCCATTGGCGGATAATGTGAACGACTTAAATTTTGCTTTTTCTTGAATATCTGAAAACATGTGAGTTGCCACCCAACGGTCATGATCCCTGCCCTGGGTTCGAACATGTTCAAAACTTGCACCTTGCTCGAGAAAAACTTCCATAACTGTATTGAGCTTTGTAGCAAAAGGACCACTTTCCAAAAGCGTCAAAGAACAATCCTTGTCCACTCTAATTACATGATGAAGCACAGCTTCAGATGGAGTATTATGCACACCTAGAATGAGAACTGGTTTATCAATGTTTCCTTTTACATGAATCAAAACACCGTCAGAAGCGATGGCCGTATTTAAAGCCGCTAAAGGTCGACTTACAGGGATTTGCCCCTGTCTTTCAAGAGAACCATAATAACTTTGCGCCCAATGTAAGTCACCACTATCTGAAAGTTTGGTGATACTCATATATTCTGACGCCATGCTATCTGATAACTCTGAGTTGAAAACACCATCACAGAAAACAATTTTCTGTACGTCTATATCTGAAAATACGTTAGCATCTTCTAGACCAGCGACTTGTGATATAATAGGTTTTTCTGTAATTAATTCAGCTGGATTTGTGTACTTCCAATATTCATCTCGGTGACTGGGCAAACCAATATTTGCCAGTCTGTCCAAAGCACTTTCCCGTGCTTTGAAACTCCAACCTTTTTTTTCTTCAGATAACCGAGACTTAGCGCTGACAATCGGATCAAAGTTTTGCTGCTTAAGCCCCATTAAGCGACCTCCGCTAAAATGTCACTATAGCCATTATTTTCAACCTCAAGTGCCAACTCAGGCCCACCAGTTTTTACAATTCTTCCCTCTGCCATTATATGCACTACGTCCGGTTTTATGTGATCTAACAACCTTTGATAGTGCGTTATTACCAGAAAACCTCTTCCGGCATTACGCAGAGAATTAACGCCTTCAGCAACCAACTTCATAGCATCTACATCTAAGCCAGAGTCTGTTTCATCCAAGATACACATCTTAGGCTCTAACATTGCCATTTGAAGGATTTCATTTCTCTTTTTTTCACCTCCAGAAAACCCAACATTTACCGGACGCTTTAACATCTCAGCATCAATTTGTAAGGATTTGGCACGCTCTCTTACTTGTTTTAAGAAATCAGTCGCACTAACTTCTTGCTCGCCCCTCGCCTTACGCTGCGCGTTAACAGCCGTTCTCAAAAAAGTCATATTTCCAACGCCTGGAATTTCTACAGGATACTGAAAAGCCAAAAATAACCCAGCTGAAGCTCTTTCTTCTGGCTCCATTTCTAAAATATCATTATCATTCAACAAGACTGTTCCATCTACAACTTCATAGCCTTCTTTACCAGATAGTACGTAAGATAGAGTTGATTTTCCGGATCCATTTGGTCCCATGATAGCGTGAACTTTGCCAGCTTC
>CAYMIR010000020.1:0-2321 GCA_964390655.1 uncultured Marinovum sp. | reverse complement strand
AGCTGATCATCGTCTACCTTGGACGTCGTTGCCTCATGCTCGACGCGAGAACTATTATTCTTAACTTCAATGTAAGGAACTGTATGGGCACCGCATTTATCCCCAATCAACAAACTATCACACTGTGTATAATTTCTACTAGTTTTTGCCTTAGGGTGCATTGATACCAGGCCTCGATATGTATTCTGAGCAAAACCTGCACTTATTCCCTTAGAAACAATTCGCGACTTTGAATTTTTACCCAAATGAACCATCTTCGTACCAGTATCGGCTTGCTGATGATTATTTGTAATTGCAATCGAATAAAATTCACCCTGACTATCATCACCTCTTAAAATACACGAAGGATATTTCCAAGTTACCGCTGAACCCGTTTCAACTTGGGTCCACATAACCTTTGATCTATCTCCTCGACAGTCAGCTCGCTTAGTTACAAAATTATATATTCCACCTTTCCCATCTTCATCACCAGGGAACCAATTTTGAACGGTAGAGTATTTGACTTCAGCATCCTCTTCTACAATAATCTCAACGACGGCTGCATGAAGCTGGGCTGTATCTCTTTTGGGTGCAGTACAACCCTCAAGATAGGACACATAACTACCTTTGTCTGCTATAATAAGCGTACGCTCAAACTGACCTGTATTCTCTGCATTTATGCGGAAATACGTAGAAAGTTCCATTGGGCATCGAACACCAGGCGGAATATAAACGAATGATCCATCGGAAAATACAGCTGAGTTCAATGTTGCATAATAATTGTCTGTAACTGGAACAACACTGCCAAGATATTTCTTTACTAATTCAGGGTGTTCTTTGATTGCTTCTGATATCGAACAAAAAATAACTCCTACATTTTTGAGCTCTTTTTGAAACGTTGTCCCAACTGAAACGCTATCAAATACAGCGTCAACCGCAACTTTGCGCTCTCCCTGTTCAATACTGTCAGTCGTTTCCACACCTGCAAGTAACATTTGCTCCTTAAGCGGTATTCCTAACTTATCGTAAGTAGCCAAAAGCTTTGGGTCCACCTCATCGAGAGATTTCGGCTTTTCGGCCATAGATTTCGGTCGGGCATAATAATATTGGTCCTGAAAATCAATTTCTGGATACTTAACCATTGCCCACTTTGGTTCTTCAATTTTTTCCCATCGATTAAAAGCTTTCAAGCGCCAATCGGTCATCCAATCAGGTTCTTCGTTTTTATCGCTTATAAGCTTAACAATATCTGTGCTCAGGCCTTTTGGAGCGTACTCCATTTCAATATCAGTTTCCCAACCGTACTTATACGCTCCACCAACCTCTCGGACCGCGTCTACAGTTTCCTGATCAACACCCTCTTTAACTTCAATTCTTTCTATAGTCGCCATTGCAGGCCCTCTTTTAAATTTTTTTTCTTTTTTGGTTTAGCTCAAATTTTTTCACCCAAGTATCTACAAACCGTAAAACTTCATCCTTAGTAGTCTCCAAACCCAAAGAAACTCTCAATGCGCAAGAGGCCTGACTTTCTGAAAAACCCATTTCCTGAAGTACACTACTTGGTTTTACTTTTCCACTCGAACAAGCAGAGCCAGCGGAAACCGCAATACCCTCAAGATCCATTTGCATTACTTGGGTTTCTCCTTTCCATCCGGGCGTGATTAAACAGGTTGTATTAGGCAATCTTTTAGAATCCTTACCTACTAAGATAGGAACATCTGAGAATTCTTCAATCATATTTTCTAGAATCATTCTAAATTCTAAAATCTTTTCCCATTTGCCATTCACTAAGTCTTTTTGGGCCGCTTCAGCAGCCGCCCCAAACCCAACTATACCTAACAAATTTTCCGTTCCAGATCGTCGGCCCATCTCTTGGCCACCACCTTTAATAATAGCTGCCAAATCAGTTCCCCTTTTTAAGATTAAGGCTCCGATGCCTTTGGGGCCACCGATCTTATGAGCAGAAATCATAGCACAATCACAATCATGCCAATTAAAAGCTAACGGGACTTTTCCAAAAGCTTGCGTCATATCAGAAAGCCATATTCCCTTTACGCTTTTTTGTATTATTCCAGTTTCAGAATTAGCAACTTGAAGCGCAGAATATTCAGGCTTATCGATATCAACCATTCCAGATTGATCTGTCGAAAGTTTGGGATTGCACCAACTACTGACAGCATCATGCTCTACTCTTGAACAGGTAATATTTCGTCCTGAAAGGGCCAACGCCGCCGACTCTGTTGCACCAGATGTAAATACAATATCTGCTCCAACTGCACCAATGGCCTCTGCAATTTTAACTCTGGCATTTTCGATTAAATTCTTCGCAGCTCTACCCTCTA
>CAYMIR010000019.1:0-16828 GCA_964390655.1 uncultured Marinovum sp. | reverse complement strand
GTCATTCCGACTGTTCCAGAACCACCAGGTTTGTGATCTCTATTTATGCTGACGCCGGTAAGTCCTGTTACCGCTTCAGCCATTGCAGCAGCAACCTGTCCTGATCCTCCACCTGGACCATAAGGAACGATCATTGTTAAAGCTCTGTCTGGAAAACCACCTGGCTTATCCATACTAGCTTCGGCAACTCGACACTCGCCTGCTAGTGACATGCTTGCAGTAGCTGCAAAACCAGTCACAAGTGCTAATGTTGAAAATTGTTTTTTAAAGTTTAACTTCATTGCGTCCTCCCAACGTAAAGTTAATAACTCGATACTATTAATACACTTTGTGCGATAACACGAAACTGACATCGCACATGTATAATTGCATTCGGACGTTTGATTTAATAAAAGTCAACAAAAATTATTATATTTCTGGACTTATTTAAATAATTTTTTGATACCAGATTTCAGTAAGTTAAATGAAAAATATTTTAAAACTTGATAGACCTTACAAGCAAATCCTGTAATGCAATAAAGTAGAACGAACCGAGAGCAAAATGAATAATCCGCTATATGATAATCTATTTGGAGTACATTCAGAAAACGACGACCCATTTTTGTATTTACTTGATGGCAAAATTATCACTTACCGACAATTTTTGGCGGCGAGCGGAAGAATTGCGAATTCATTGGTTGAAGAGGGTCTGAAACCTGGAGACTGCGTTGCAATACAAGTTGAAAAATCCCCTGAAATGCTCAACATCTATGCAGCATGCGCGCAAGCTGGGTTAGTATTTTTACCTCTTAACCCATCCTACACGGTCGATGAACTAAAGTATTTCATTGAAAATAGTGAAGCTCGTTTGATCATTTGCGATGAAAAAAATAGAAATGATCTAGCAATTATAGCTCAAGAACTTGAGGTGATAATTGAAACTTTAAATAGTAATTCAACAGGTTCAATCATTGATAAAGCTGCTTCTTCACCTGAGGAATTTGAAACGGTGGCGCGATCAAAAGACGACTTGGCGGCACTGCTTTATACCTCTGGAACAACCGGAAAATCTAAGGGTGCTATGCTCACACAAACTAATCTCTTATCAAATGGCAATGCATTAATGACTGAGTGGCAATTCACTAGTAAAGATGTTCTGCTTCATGCGCTTCCTCTTTTCCATACTCATGGGTTGTTTGTTGCCACGAATGTTATACTTTCGGCCGGCGGAAGTATGATATTTTTACCGAAATTCAATTTAGATAATATTATAAAAAAATTACCAAAATCTTCCACAATGATGGGCGTACCCACCTTTTATACACGTTTACTTGCAGACAATCGCTTTAACAGGGATCTAATAAAGCACATGCGCTTGTTTATATCCGGCTCTGCACCTTTGCTTTCCGAAACACACATCCAATTCGAAAAACTAACAGGACATAGAATACTTGAACGGTATGGAATGACTGAAACTAATATGAATACCTCAAATCCTTATGACGGCGAAAGGCGTGCGGGAACCGTAGGCCTTCCATTACCAGGTGTTGATATTAAAATCACATCCCCAGAAACAGGCAAAGAAATTTCTGTTGATGAAATAGGCCAAATTGAAGTTCGTGGGCCAAATGTTTTTAAGGGTTATTGGAAAATGCCCGATAAAACAAAAGCTGAATTACGTGAAAATGGGTATTTTATTACTGGGGATTTAGGCAAAATTGATAATGATGGATACATACATATTGTTGGCCGAGATAAAGACCTGATAATCTCTGGAGGCTTCAATATTTATCCTAAAGAATTAGAGGTTTTTCTAGATCAGCAACTTGGTGTGTTAGAAAGTGCAGTTATTGGGGTGCCACATGGTGATTTTGGAGAAACACCAGTTGCTATTATTGTGCCATATAGCGGACTTCAACCTGACATTGGCCAAATAGAAAAAAATATAAAGAAATCAATCGCGCGCTATAAACATCCAAGCAAAATTATTACAGTTAGTGAACTTCCTCGTAATGCCATGGGCAAGGTTCAAAAAAATCTTCTTAGGAATAGGTATAATTTATTATTCGAGAAATAATGCATCTTACTTTTACAAAACATAATTTTTTAAATATAGTACGGTTCAGTGTTAGAATAAAAAAATTAAGGGACAGAACCGATGGTTCTGCCCCTAATTTGCGAAGTTAAGACTATTTTGGAAATGTCTTACCATTGATAACGGCAGAGTAAGAGATTTATTTAGTACAAATCTATAAATTGGGGGACTATTTATGAACAACTTTTCAATTAAGGCGATAAGCTAAAAGGGTATTCATTAATTTTGAGGAATTTTTCCCCAGACCGTCTGCGATATCCAGGTGATGCCTATTTATAGATTTAACCCAACTACACTTCCAGGCAGCAGCTAATTGTTGTGCTTGTTCTAAGTAAATGGGTCGTTCGTCAGCTCCGACCCATATCGTAACTTTAATATTGTCCGATAAGTTTAAATCTGACAATGTTTCAGCATTAGCAATTTCTTCTGTAAGTTGTAATTCTTCTCTTTTATCAGTGTACAAAAGCGGTTTTAAATCTGATATCGGCGAGATAAGCATAGCATGTTTAACTCGTTCTTTAACTCTATCAGAAAGCTCATGCTGAATTAAGCTGCGACCTATAACATGGGCACCACTTTGTTGACCGACAAGTAAAATATCACCAGTAAATCTGCGGCAAATAAGTCTAAGACATTTTACAAATGCTTTATTTATTTCTGGAATAGTTGCATCCGGACATTTGGGAAGAGTGGGTATAATAACGCGCATATTATTTAAAACCGGTCCCATAGCCAGATATGAGAATATGGATTTTTCATAATCGGTCCAAAATCCACCATATATAAAAATAACGGTTGCTTCGACATAGGGACCAGGACTAAACACATCCATCACTAAATTAGTTTCTTCATCATACACTACATCAATCTGTGCCTTACTTTGCTCGCTCATCATTTCCCGAAACGCTCTAGATTTCTTTTTCCAACCAGGCAAGTAACGATGGGCACCAGGAATTAACTTTGCACTATTAAAGGCATCATTATAGTTAATCATGTTAAAACTTTTTTGCTCAATAAACTCGAAGATTATTATTATTTTTAATCATTCTAATAAATAATGACCAAGTATGTCAAATTTATAGACAGTATCTGCTTTTTTGAGAATCAGAGATTATTTATGACATTCTTAAACCGGATTATAAAGACTATGATATAATGCTATTTTTTTAATTCAGCATAGCTATTAATTATCGCAGCTACAAAACTTGAATCGGGTGCAACTCTGCAGTTTGACATGATATCTGAATATAAATCGTCAAATACTTCTAAGCCTGTATCATCTTCATAGACTACATTAACTCCACTAAAAAAACCCATGATATAGGATGTATAAGCGGTTTTAAATGCCGCGCTAAGATCGTCATTTTTATCAATATTTTCTATCACTTTAGAGCAACTATCTAAACCTAAACCTAAAACTGCGGAGTTGGCGTAGACGCTTGAAGAAACAATAAAATACAATAAAAAGGAAAGTAAAATATTTTTCATTTTAATATGCCTCAAAAAAAATATAAGATTGCTCCAGAAAACCCAAAGATCTATTATTGAAATCAGTAACAAACGCAACCCTTCTATTACTAAAATTCCAATGAAACATTATTTAATAGGTTATTAGGAATATGTTTGTATTCATCGCCCAATTATGGTAGTTAAATTATGAGTAGAGCAGTAACATAATAATAAAATGAGATTCTACCACACCAACAGTTTAAGACTTTAGGGCTTCGATCTACGGATCGTCATTCCTCCCCCTTCGACTGAACGTGGATTGAAGCCAATATTATTCATTAGGTTAAAAATCAAAAGTGGCTTAAAATAATCTTCAATAAAGCCGATCAAATATATTGTATTTTGATTTGATGGTTTTGATTTATCTATTCTAATAAAAAGAAAAACTAAGTGAAATACCTCCTTACAAGCATATTAATTTTAATTGGAACTGCATCGATTGGATCGAGTTTTAGTGATCCCAAACATTGGACACAACAAGGTCGCGCTGCACTTAAAATTATCGAAGATGGTAAGATAGTTGACACAAGACGAGAAGGCCCATCAATAACTTACTGGATAATCTATAAGGCTAATATGTTTTATTGTAGAAGTTACAGTAAAATTGAAAATGAACAACCAACTGTATTGGCTGCTTGCACCTCTCCTCGAATTAAAGGCTTCAGATAGTTAATTTAAATAGCAAAATTAAATATTACAATAAGCAAATAACATGGCAATACTAACAAAAAGTGCAATAAATAAAATTAGTTAAGTAAAAATTTTTATTGGTTTTAGCTAGGACTGCTGGTTTTATTTATTCCAATACTTTTGAACGAATATTGAAAATATCTTAAAATTTTGTGACCTAAAATGACAAAAAAAAAATTTGCTCAAAAAATAAAAAACTTTTTAGATTTATCCCAAGAAAAAAAAGCTGAATGGATTAATAGTAATATTCCAGATTTTGAAATGTATTGTCACGGCGAAGGTTATCTGGGTGCATTTTATCCAGTTGATATAGACCTAAGCAAATATCTAAGTGATAGGAATGAATACAGATTATCCGGTTTAATAGTTAAACAAGATCCTGAAATAGATAATGAACGGATCCAAGAAATTGATGCTGGAGCAGAGCTCACAAAAGCTGAAACATACTTCCTGTGTCAATCTATAGCACAGAATGATTTCAATGGCTGGTTAACGCATAACAGTTTTGAGATAAATTTTTTGGATGGGAATGTTTTTTTATACTTTCAAGGTGAGAGTATTAACAAAAATGGTTTTGATTTTAAATTCCACCGAGCCTTTACGACATATGAATCTATGCTGGAGTTCATAAGTGAACTTCCGTTTAGTTATGTAGAATGACTATATTTTTGATGACTATTAATTTTCGAGAGACAAACTAAATAATAAATGTCCCATTAAGTATCCTCGAAATAAGTTCTTCGTTAAACGCATAACGGCAATTTAAAGATGTATCTACCAGAAAAGTTCATACCCAACTATCCGATTAACAAAAGATTTTAAGGATTGAATCAATGAAAAACATATGGACTGTTTTTACAAATTGGATGGTAAAATCTGGGGACGCTTCGTCAAAAAGTTATTATAAAAATAAAAGGGCTTATTACATATAGTCCCTATCATTAAAATTAATTTAGGTTTTCTGGGCACATCGTATCTTGGTGAGGCGCTATTGCGCTTGAAAATACATTTGGAAACGTCAATTTTAGTAAACAATATAATGATTTAAAATGGCATGTTTTTTGCGCTACTAGGAAAAAAGAGAGCGTTATATGCCTACTCCAGAGGAAACAAGAGACCGAATTAAAGCGATGCGGGACCGCATTTTCAATGAGCCTGATAAAGAGCCTATTGAAAATGATATTAAAGAAACTCCTAAAGATAATGATTTGGCTGAAAAAGAACCAGACCTCGTGCAGGTAAGCGATGATTTATCTAGAGGAAATGATCTTAAGAACATTTCGCAGCGGGATGAGTTGGCTGAAAAGGAAGCTAAAGTTGTGCAAGAGAATGAGGCATCACCTAGCTACATAAAAAAAATAAATGCCCTTGAAGAGAGTTTTTCAGAAAAGCTGCAGCAAAATGATAATAAATTATCACTATTAAGTACCGATATGCAAAAACAACTGTCGGAAATAGCTTCAGACTTTGCAAGTAAAAGTGACAATTTCGAAACCACAATTCTCAGCAAACTCGAAAACAATTTCGCAGAAGGTAACTCCAAGATTTACGGGATAGAGAGCCTCATAAATGAAAGTATCGTAAATTTATCTAACACAAATAAAGCGTTAAAAAGCGATCTGGACGAACTCAATCGTTCAATTCAATTAGACCTTAGCTCTTTTGTAGAAAGATTTTCATCAGAAAATCAAAAGATTGAGACAGATCTTGAAAACAGTGCTGAAAAGCTAACAATGTTCGAAAATCTTGTCGCGGAAAGACAGAACTCTCTAGAACAAAGTTTTTCAGAAAAGTTACGACAAAACGAAGATAAAATATCAATATTAGGTGCGGATACCCAAAAACAGCTTTCCGAAATAGCTGTCGACTTTGCAAGTAAAAGTGAAAATTTAGAAACCACTATTCTAAACAAAATTGACGATACTTCCTCAGAAAATAATTCGAAGTTTATAAGTGTGGAACACCTTATAAACGAGAGTACTTTAAGTTCCTCTCAAGAAAATAAAAGTCTAAAAGAACGCCTGGAAGAGCTCAATCGCTCCTTTCAATTAGAAATCAGTTCCATTACGGAAAGGTTTTCTTCCGAAAATCGGAAAGTTGAAAAAGACCTAAAAAACAGTGCTGACAAATTAATTACCTTCGAAAAAACTGTCGACGAACGACAGAATTCCCTGGAAGAGAACTTTTATGAAAAGTTACAGCAAAATGGCGACAGAATATCATTGCTAAGTGCCGAAACACAGAGACAGATTTCCGAAATAACTCGCGAATTTGCAAATAAAAGTAATAACTTAGAGGCCGCAATACTCGATAAATTTGAGAGTACTTTCACGGAAAGTAATTCTAAAATTGATGGTGTGGAGCAGCTGGTAAACGACAGTATTTTAAGTTCGTCTCAAGAAAACAAAGCTTTAAAAGAGCGACTAGACGAACTCAATCGCTCACTCCAATTAGACATCAGTTCAGTAGCGGAGAGGTTTGCCTCTGAAACTCAAAAGATTGAAGCAGAACTAAAAAAAATTGCTGATAGGATAACTATTTTCGAGAATTCTGTTGACGAACGCCAGAATTTTTTAGAAGAGAGTTTTTTAGAAAAGTTGCAACATATTGCAAAAAGATTTTCGTCTGCAAATCAAAAGATTGAAACAGAACTAAAAAACAGTGCGGATAAGTTTACTGCTTTCGAAAATTCTGTTGACGAACGACAGAATTCTCTAGAAGGGAGTTTTCTAGAAAAATTACAACAGAACGATGATAAAATATCGTTATTAAGTGCCGATACACAAAAAAAGATGTCTGAATTAGCACTCGACTTGGAAAACAAAAATAACAATACAGAGACATCAATGCTCGACAGATATGAGCATATTTCATTTCATTTAAAAAAAGTAGAGGAACAAATTGAAAATCAAATGGGTGACCTAAGTAAGTCAATCCAAAAGTTTGTACTATCTATAACTGACAGTCAGGATCAGAAAATTGACAATATTAATCACGAAGTTAAAGGACAGCACGAGAAATTACGATCTGATTTTGGAGAGATAAAAGCTTTGGTTTTAGAACAAAAGACAATTCTCGAAGATACCATGTCTACTTACAAACTTGAAGCTGCCAAAGAAATTGCTGCCCAAACGCAAAACATTCAAAAAAGTATTAAATTATTAAAACAAGAAATATTCGAACACCAAAGAGACATTAAAACCGACTTTGAGAAGAACATTAAAGCCAGAGAACTTAAAACAAATGATTATTTCTCCAAGAGAGTTATAGAAGTTCGTGAGTCACTGTCGGAAGAAGTCAAATCGCTGTCTGGACAAGTAATTAGCCTAAAAGATGAACTAAAAAATAAACATTCTGAATTAGCCAAAAATATTGAAAATAATAGGTCTACTATTTCGAAAACAGCGGAAAAAGATCGTAAATATATTAATAATAGATTTGAAAAAGTCTCTGATAGTATTCAATCAGTAGAGTCCATGATTGTTAAGGAAGAAGATTTAACTGAATTATTTCAAAACTATACTTTAAATGTTAACATTACAGATGATGTAAAACCTTCAAAAAGATAAAGTTCATTTAAAAATATTTCACTTCTACGAGCTTAATATGCTCAACTACCCAACTAGATCACTCGAAATCTATAAGATTTTTTAAAAAATACTCAAGATAAGTAACGAGGTGAGCAAAATTTGTTTTATTCTATTGGTCATATGCAGCTAAAACCAAACCAGAACATGAATCAGTTCTGCTTTCTCCATAGAACTCGAGCATATGTTCTACCGTATCCAGCCAATTAACTCCCTCCACCTCGTCATCACCTGTTTTATCTATTTCATCATATTCCATAATGCTAATATATTCGTTTTTGCCAATGGACACCAAACGCATATACAGAGATTTTGAGTAATCATAATCATTTATGGCTTTAATAAAGTCGTCTTCAAAACCATCTTTAAGCTTATATTTTACTACTGTTATTATATTCATTCTCTAATCCTAAATGCCTGGACATAACTAACCTGTATCCTTGACATGTAATCTATTTAATTTTGCTTTAGCAATTTTAATCCTAAATTTTACTTGGAGCAGAAATTTAGTTTCAGACAGAAATGAAAAAAAAACTACAGATTATTAGAATTATATCTATTGAATAAAAGTTACTTTAAACGAAAAAAATTATAGAAATAGATAGTAATAAATAAGCCGGTAAAAGATGAAAAATGGAATAAATGACGAAACGTTAAACATTTAATTTCAAGTCTCTATCTCAATCTTATGATACCATAAAACTTATTTACAACCGGGAGAATTCCATAATGACTTTTGAGAAATGGATAAAAGTGGATACAGTTTTGACAGCCTGGGATAAAACTCTCGAAACAAGAGATTTCAGCCACCTTAATAAATATCTATCGGATGATTTTCAGTTCGAGAATACCACTGGTGAAGTTGAAAATTTAGAAAATACAAAAAGTTGGTGTATTGCTGGAGAATTAAGAATTAATAACTTTAAAACAATTCGAGAAACCAAAAATTACTTCGTTGCAACTCATGATGTAAGCCAAAAAGGAAAGCCTAAATCCAATGTCTTGGTTTATGCAGAGCAAAAAAATGGAAAGTTTGTCTACTGGAAAATTCAACGTTCTTTTGACGTCTAATTTACGTTGGTACTTACCGAAATCAAAATTTAAAATATGTGTTTAAATGTGTACTTAAAAGAATAGTGACCAGAGGTGATGAGAAAATTTTTATTCTTTTTTGCTAGCCCGTAGCAATGATCAGCTATTATATTATAACAATACTTACTTAAGGAATTTTTATCTATGCCTATAAAAACATTATCACAAATTAAACTGATAGTATTTGCTCTTTGTGCCTTCCCATCTGTAACGTTAGCTAATCCAGTCACAGTTAAAGCAGCCGAATGGACAAAAGTAGATAACGTGAAACAATGCAGTGAAGGTAACTGCAATACTTTTAAGAATATTACTCTTAGTGCAAACACTATTGAATTAGGTAAAAATATTTCTGTCATAAATTCGGATACAGGTTTGGAAATTGCCGCATTTCAAGTAGAGATAATAAGATATGGCCGAATGGTCAAAATGTGTTGGATAGGCGACACCGAAGCCGTTAATGAAGGCACATATATCACGGTTGGTGGGTGTAAACAAAAGTAAACAGAGCATGAATTTATGACCACTTCTCAAATTGAAGAAGCACATCAACCAGAAAAAATATGATTAGAGAAAAACCTTGAGGGTTGTTAGGCAGATTATGAGATGAAAAATAAACTAGCTAGCATATCAGTTGTCTTAGGTTGCATGCTGTTGACTTTTTTTCCTTCTAGCAAACTATCTGCCGAGTCTCATAAATTAGAAATTACAATAAAAAATTGCCAATTCGCAAAAGAATTTGCACGAAAAGTGATTGAAAAACGAAAAGTTTCTAGGCCTTTAAGTTTTTATGAAAAAATTGACTTTGCGAGCCCAGTGGCAATGGAAATAGTTTTGGAAGCATACGCTACAGAACATACCGAATCCGAGTTTTCTAATGATTGGTTTGAAAAATGTAAAGAAATCAGTTGTAGTGAATTTTGGGCCAATTTGGAAATTGCTATAAAAATAATATCAGAGTAATTCCGTTGGTGTCTATGATCTATTTCATTACTAGATCGATACATTACATCATGCATATATTTGCAATCCCCTTGCTTCGCACAATAGCCTTTTTAATTGATTTTGGATGCCAACTTATCATGGGGTTTACTATTCTTGGTGCTTTATAAATAAAGAATTGATCAGACTAATAATAGTTTCGTAACTGAAATTATTTGGAAACTTCTTAATCCGTAAGAAGCTTCTTGAGCAGAATAAGAATTTTATATTAAAGATAATTTGTAGTTCATTTAATCCAAATCCAAAATAAGAGTGGAAATCTCAAAGGAATACAGAAACCTTATGTTGGCTCAAGTTATAGAGAACATAGTAACGATTATATTTATTAGTTTCCTGATTGGTCTTTTGTACGTCTATAAAACTAGAGGCCTAGCCAAGCGTGGTAGATTTGCGAAACCATCCAGTACTTATTTTTGGTTTCAAATAGGCCTACTTGTGCTTTTATTCATCTGGTCACCTTGGAACGAATAAAATTAAAAAAGGAATGTAATAATGGATATGGAAGAAGTATATTTAAGACAGATTGCTGAACATTTAAAGAAACAAAATGAGCTACAAGAAATAAATAACGACTTATTAAAAGAGTTACTTCAGAAGTTGAATAACTAAAAAGGAGCGCAACAATGGATCAATATACAAAAATAATGATAACAATAATAACTGTCTG
Source organism: uncultured Marinovum sp. (assembly GCA_964390655.1). Lineage (GTDB taxonomy): Bacteria > Pseudomonadota > Alphaproteobacteria > Rhodobacterales > Rhodobacteraceae > Salinivivens. The sequence goes on along the minus strand of CAYMIR010000019.1, from coordinate 6,210 downwards.
TGTGGTTATTGTTACACTAATTATCGTTGGTTCTGTTATTGTCCATGACCACAATCATCACGACGACAACGATAATGAATATCACGAGTATATGGAGCACATCATTAAGACACTTGATAGAATAGAAGAGCGTTTAGAATAAACATTACTTTTTCCATTTAGAGGATTATTAAATATCCTCGTGATTTAAACACGTAATTAAATAGTAAAATATAAATATCATATTTTAAGTTACGAAGTGTTAAAAATTAATTTCTTAGCCCTGTTGCAATATTATTGTTTATTAAATCAAACATAGGTTTGCGAGAAAATTAAAATGATTTTTGATAAATGGATAAAAGCCTGGAGCAAAGCAGATATAGCAACTTATAAGTCTCTTCACCATCAAGACTGGGAATTCAAATTTCATTCAACTGGAAATAATATGCGACCTGGGGACATGTCCGATGAGCAATTAGAGATTATGATGCAAAATAATGTTAATGAGAACATGAGATAAAAATATGAAAATGATGACATTTTAGTGGTGCATTCTTTTACCACTATCCCTTCAGGTGACAAGGAAGCCGTGTTAATGGTACACAAAAAAAAAGATGGGCTTTTTTGGAGAACTGAAACTGGCGCTACGCCGATAAAATAAATCATACTTGGAAGCAACTAAAGAAAATTTTGTTGGAAAAAATGATTAATTAAAATCTTAAAGGAGATAAACATATGAACGTATTTATTCGAGGAACTATAGAAACAGGAGCGCATGTTCTCCATGCAAAAGTTAAAGCTGATATGGCAGCGGGGGCTGGTGAATTTGTAACAGAATGGCGCTTTGCTGAATTAGGTGAAAAAGAGTTCATGGCTTGTATGGATGTTACCGATATGGAAGCAATGGGTGCATTTATGAGCAACCCAGAAGAAATACAGTGGGATAAAGATAATGGTTGCGAATATACTGTTTACGGTATGGAAGTAATGACCGAGTAAAAAGATTATTAGAATTAATCAATATACAAAATCTTTTTATCGATTAAGGGGTTTTGAAACATAACTGCGCGATACTAAAAATCGTCCAAATTAATTATTAATATTGAGAAGGCCGGCTTAAAAAAATTATCCACTCAGTATATAAGTAAAGTACAGATGTTGACTTTTCTGATAGTCAAAATATTCTCTTAAGGGGGAGAAAATTAACGTATTATAGTAAGGCTAATGTTGCTGAAGCGTTTAAAATACTTCGTGTTACTGCGTACCAAAATCTAGCTCCTTTCGAATAAGAATAAATCTTTGTCAAGCCACAGCCAGACAAACAACCTTAATTATGTTGGAGAAATCAATGTTAGATAATTCTACACTCTTTGTGTATCCCGGCGATACTGGCGCCAAATTAATGCCTAAAAGCCGATATGAAAATTATATCGGTGGCCAATGGTGTTCACCAAAAGACGGTAAATATTTCGAAAACACATCACCAACTACCGGTAAAGTGATTTGTGAAATACCAAGATCAAACTCAAAAGATGTCGAGTTAGCACTGGATGCTGCTCACAAAGCTGCTCCAGACTGGGGTAAAACTGGTCCAGCCATAAGGGCAAATATTTTATTAAAAATCGCCGATCGCATTGAAGAAAATACAGAAATGCTTGCCTTGGCGGAAACATTAGATAATGGAAAACCAATTCGTGAGGGTCACGCAGCTGATATCCCATTAACGGTTGATCATTTTCGATATTTTGCGGGTGCTATTCGTTCACAGGAAGGGACTATTGGAAACATCGATGGTATGCAATCAGGTGGAGGAAACTCTGCGTTAGGAATGATGGCATATCATTACCCAGAACCATTGGGAGTTGTGGGCCAAATAATACCTTGGAACTTTCCAATTCTAATGGCTGCTTGGAAACTCGCTCCAGCTTTGGCTGCTGGGAATGCAGTTGTTTTAAAGCCTGCAGAGCAAACACCCTTCTCAATTTGCGTGTTGATGGAATTAATTGAAGACTTAATTCCACCAGGTGTGGTCAACATTGTCCAAGGGTTTGGTGTGGAAGCTGGTAAGCCACTAGCCTCCAGTAATCGTATAGCCAAAGTTGGGTTCACCGGAGAAACAACTACTGGTAAACTTATAATGCAGTACGCATCTGAAAATCTAATTCCAGTTACACTTGAACTAGGGGGCAAAAGCCCAAATATCTATTTCAAAGATGTAATGGATGGTTCAGACACTTATATATCTCGATGTGTAGAGGGATTTTTGCACGCTTACTTTAATCAAGGTGAGGTTTGCACCTGCCCTTCTCGAGCTGTTATTCACGAAGACATTTACGAGCCGTTTATGGCTATGGTTGAAGATCGAGTTAATATGTTAAATTGTGGCACGCCTTTTGATTTGAATACTCAGGTTGGTGCTCAGGCATCTAACGAACAATTTGAGAAAATAATGTCCTATATGGACGTCGGTGTCCAAGAGGGAGCCAAAGTACTATTTGGCGGCGGAAAACGTCAAATGGAAGGCTCCTTGAGTGGAGGTTATTATGTAGCCCCGACAGCATTCAAGGGTGATAATTCAATGCGAATTTTTCAGGAAGAGATATTTGGACCTGTTGTATCTGTCACGACTTTTAAAGACGAAGCCGAGGCTCTAGCGATAGCTAACGACACTCTTTACGGATTAGGAGCAGGAGTGTGGTCAAGAGACGCTAATATTTGTTATAGAATGGGACGTGGAATTCAAGCTGGTAGAGTTTGGGTAAATAACTATCATTCATATCCAGCACATGCAGCTTTTGGCGGTTATAAGAATTCTGGTATAGGTCGCGAAACCCACAAAATGATGCTTGATCATTACCAGCAGACTAAAAATGTATTGGTTTCATACGCTGAAGAACCAGACGGGTTCTTTTAAAAAATTTTTAAACTAATTAGTATCCCCTACTGCAATAGTAGGGGATATACTTTAATTGGAGAATAATGTGATAGAAAGATTATCTTTTACCCAAGATACTGAAAATTTAGTAAATGAATTAACTGAAATACACGGAGATTTAGTATTCCATCAATCAGGCGGTTGCTGCGACGGATCCGCTCCAATGTGTTTTCCACGAGATGAATTTAAAGTTGGTTCAAGGGATATTTATTTAGGAGAAATAAAAGGGCAACCTTTCTTCATCGCTCATGATCAATACGCCTATTGGGAGCACACTAAGCTAATTATTGATGTTGTGCCTGGTAGAGGAGGTATGTTTTCTTTGGAAGGACCCACTGGAAAGAGATTTTTAACTCGGTCTAAAGTTTTTTCTGACGCTGAATATACGGAGTTAAAAAATAATCCTCCTCTAAATGCAAGTGAGGTCTCTAATATTGATGGATTGAAAACCACGAGTTAGTTTTGGCCTTGCTGAATTCTATGTAGCTATCCCAAAGTGATAGACTATTAGACCTAAAAATAGGCCCTCTACAAAAGCAATCCAGAGCATGCCATAGTTGCCGACACCTAGTTTGGATTTCCAAAACTCTACGTGTCTTTTATGCCAATCAATTATTCGCAACACATTTTATATTACCTTCAGTTTTATTTATTATGCACTCATAAAGGTGGCTTTCATGATAAACATAAATTTTATGGATTAGTATTAACTTACCATTTCTTTTTGATGGTTGGTCAAACTGATTAATTACTTTTCCTCTTCCTAAAATCTCACCTGTTTTAATTTCGGCACTAACAATATTAGCAACTAAGATAAGGTATATGGCATGCAGGATGTATTTCATGGATTACCCTATTTTTCGGGCAGAGGTGTTACACCAGTTTCAGTCCTCCAAAGAAGCCCATCTTTTTTAAGGTGTACCAACATGGTCGCACTTCTTTCACCATCCGTGTAAGTGCTAATTCTGTGTTCGACTAAGATATCTTCATTTTCGTAAATACATTTTGCACTTTCACGTGTAGTTGAAATCATCCACCTGGCTAGCTGATCCATATCAAAATCTTCTAAACGAAGTATTTTACCTGTTGAGTGGAAAATCATTTGATAATCTTCGTGCAAACACGAAAAGTATCCTGCGATATCTTGCGTATTCCATGTGTGCATAAATTTTTCATAAATCATAGGTTATTTCCATATCATTTACTGGGCTTCTTTCTCGATGCAGCTATTATTCATCAATAAGTAAACCTGAGACAGAACGAGTATGCCGCTCTTCTTCAGACCACTCTTCAAGCCAATCTCTGATCCCATCTAAAGCATCTAAAGAAAAAGTTTGATCTTCAGCTATATCCTCTATAGTGTCAGATATTTTAACTAAATAGATCTCACCATCAATTTCTGAGAGAAACCGTTTTTGGTTAAGTAACTTACGAACCTTTTTATTGTGAGATTTTAGATTTTCAATAACATCTTCAAGATGATTAGTCTTTGGTTTAAATCTTATAATACTCAAGACTTTCATTAAGTGACTCCCTTCAACGATCCAATCTAAAAATCACTTCTTTGTAAAGTTTTATATATGCATATCGTCTGCACCCCGCATGGCCCTAGCCGGAAGGTATGTGCAAACATACAGAACTGAATATTTAAAGGAGATTAGTCAAAATTTATTTATTTTTTTATATTGTATGCTACCGTCTAAGGAAATTAACAGGAGTATATTATGGCAAATCTTTATGCAAAAAACTTTTCTGATGCAGACGAGGTAAAAACCCCACCCAATGCAAGAGTAGAAGTAGTTAAACTGGGTAACGTGAATGCATCAAAGCTAGTGCTTGAACCAGGTTGGCGTTGGTCAACTTGCATTAAGCCAACGGTTGGTGGCGAAAGTTGCCAGGCTGGTCATATTGGCGTTGTAATTTCAGGGAGTATGACCTGTACTCATGATGATGGTTCTGAAATAACTGTTGGTCCTGGAGACGCTTACTATTTTGCGCCAGGACATGATGGATGGGTGAATGGAGATGAGCCGTGTGTTTTATACGAAATTATTGAGGGTGGAAAAGACTTTGGTCCTTGGACGCATGCACATTGAATAGAGAATAAAAACCTACCTCAAGAATATAAAGTCATCGCTAGCCGTTGGGAGCTTACCATAAGGCCTAGCTAATGTTCTTACCCAAACAGTCATCTTTCCAAAATACTGGAATATGTCGGTGGTACTATACGTCTATGTATGGGCAGAATAGCCCTTGGCCTTAAGATAAGTCATCACCTTTTCCTTTACCCGAGATGAATGATGCAATGGATTTTGCTAAAACCGTTAGTAGCTGTCTGATACCCATTAGTGAGGGTAAACTCACTCAAATTGGATTCGGGTAATAAGACTTATCCATATTTAAAGACCAATTCTGGAATTAACTGAAATAACGAAAGTCTTCAGACTTTAAAAAATACCAACTAAGTAGGCAAAATTTTTAAATTCTGCGAACTAACTTAACGTCACATCAACATTTAATATCTTTGTTACGAATTTTCATTATCTTAATGGCGCAATTTAAGTTTTTATTAAAAGGAGTTTAGAATGTTTGCCTCAAGAAGAATTAGCACCCCTATTGTTGGAAAACGTGAATTGGCGCTGAGTAGGATGAGAACTGCTGCGGAAATAATCTCAAACTGTGGAGCTACAGACGTTGAAATTACTCAGATAGGTGGCGGTTATGGCGCTGGAACCTTTCATCTTTATGCATACTTTCAATCTATGGAGCATAGCATGGAAGTTGCAGATAATCTCAGAAATGATGCTGCGTGGGCGAAACTAGCCGAAGAACGTGAGTTAAATCCATCTGCTCATGTTACAGGTCCAGAACTTGCACGGATACTCGCAGGAGAGCCCGATCCTAATGATACTGCAGCGATGGTGCGTGAGTACGTGATACCAAGAGAAAATTTGAGTAAAGCCGCTAACATGGTTCCTGGTATTCAAGACATGTTAAAGGGTCATAATGTAAATATTACAATGTGGGTTCCAGTAATTGCGGAGGACATGAAAAGACTTTTAGTTGTTTATTCTGCACCAGATTTAAAAACACTCGGGAAGGGTACAGATGAAGTAGGGATGACTGAAAAGTTTCAGAAAATGCTCGTTGAAGCATCCAAGCTGGGCACTTTGGATCGTTCATTTGGCATGGTGCAAGTCAATTAATAATGCTGTGCAGGGCCAACAGTTCAGCGTCGGCCCTGTATTAGGATTATCTACGGCTATAGATGCGCTCTGAAGCTGACTGAGATAGAA
>CAYMIR010000018.1:0-17709 GCA_964390655.1 uncultured Marinovum sp. | reverse complement strand
TAGCATGGTATTTGGTCATCTGATCCAATTTTAGATATTTCAAAAAAAGGTATTAATTCTTTCGAGAAATAAAGAGCGTACTTGTCTTTATCAAAGACTACAGTGGTTCCACCTACCCTATCAGATTTTCTGTCTTCAGAAAAAAGATTATAACTTTTTCTATCTAGTCTCAGAACTGGTGTGGCCATGTCAGTAAACTTATCTGCCTTCAAACCGGCAATTATTTCCTCAACAAACCAGCTTGGGGTCAAAGGCGCATCTCCCTGAAAATTAACAATAATATCAGCATCCAATTGTGCATTATTTAACGCTTCTGCGCATCTCTCCGTACCGTTTCTACATTTTGAAGACGTTCGAATAACCTTTGCACCAAAGTTCACTGCGTGTTCTTCAATTCTTTTATCGTCCGTTGCAACGTAAATTTCTGATACACCAGAAACTTTATTAGCGGCCTCCCAACTAAGCTGAATAAGAGATTTTTTTCCCTTATTCGTTCTAAGCTCTACAAGCGGTTTTCCTGGGTAGCGCGTCGATCCATATCGAGCAGGAATTATTATAACAGTTTTCATGCAACTCCCATCCGTAACAAATCCTGAATATGAATGATCCCAACAGGTTTGTTATCGGCGGAGGTCACAATCAGCACGCTTATTTTTCTGTCCTGCATTAAGTTTAAAGCGTCAAAGGCGAAAGTTTTTTCAGCTACCGTAATTGGCGATAAACTAGCAATATCTGCTGCATTTCTCTCCATAAGATCATCTATATGCCGACGAAGATCACCATCAGTTATTACACCGACCAAACAACCAGTATCGTCAACTATAGCTGCTATTCCAAAACCTTTCGATGACATAGTTATTAAAGTTTCTTTCATTGAAGTTGCAATATTTACCAAGGGAATTTTATCATTTTTATGCATTAGTTGGCCGACTGTCATCAATTTAGCTCCAAGTTTACCCCCCGGATGGAAAATCTTGAAATTTTCAGCGTTAAAACTTTTTGCCTCCATTAGAACAACCGCCAAGGCATCACCGAGGGCAAGCATCATGGTTGTTGAAGTTGTTGGAGCCATACCTATCGGGCAAGCCTCATCCACCATTGGCAAACATAATTTAAAGTCTGCCGCTTTGACTAATGTGCTTTCACAGCTTGATGACATAGTGGCAACCGGAATACTAAAGCGACGCGCATGGGTTAATATATCAAACATTTCAATGGTTTCACCAGAATTGGAAATAAGTAGACAGAGATCTTGCTCAGTGATCATACCCAAGTCACCATGGCTGGCCTCAGTGGCATGTACAAAATAAGCCGGAGTACCCGTACTTGCTAATGTTGCAGCAATTTTATTCCCAATATGGCCAGATTTTCCGACTCCAGATACAATTACTCGACCATTTAAATTGAGAATGCTTTTCACTAGGCCACTAAAATCGATCGGTAAATCATCTTTAAGTTTTCCAAGAGCATCAGCCTCTGTTTTCAAAACTTTTTTTGCATCTGTTACAAAAGAATTTTCCATGATCTATTGTCCAATTAATAGAGACCTCGAAAGAGCTTATAGAATTAAAAGAATTAATTTCAAAGGCTCAAATTTTTAAATATATCAAGTCACAAATATTACTTGGACCTGGAGCTGGTATCAGGCGATCAGCTCTAAGAAAACAAAAGTAACAATTTAACAACATTTTTTTATAAATTATTAAATTGACTTGGCCTTGAACAAACTGTTCAGTATAGCCGCATCAAAATCAATTGAATGCTTTAGAAAGAACGAGCCAAGCATGCGTAGTGGAAAAACTAAAAGAAAAACGGCTGAAACTGAAATATCAGTATTCTTAAAATTAGACGGCACGGGCAAATACAAAATAAATACCGGTGTCGGTTTTTTTGATCATATGCTGGAACAACTGGCACGCCACTCATTGATCGATTTAGAAATCGAGGCCAATGGTGACACTCATATTGACGACCATCATACCGTTGAAGACACTGGTATAGCTTTTGGACAGGCATTGGCTCAAGCCATTGGTGATAAAGTAGGAATTAATAGGTATGGCTGGTGCTTATTACCAATGGATGACACTTTAATCCGATCGGCTTTAGATTTATCTAGTCGACCATTTTTATATTTTGATGTTGATATGCCAACTGAAAAGATAGGCACCTTTGATACCGGACTTGTAAGAGAGTTTTTCCAAGCTGTTTCTACTCATGGCGGGATCACGCTTCATATTGAAGGGTTACATGGATACAACAGCCACCACATTGCAGAAGCTACTTTTAAATCGTTTGCAAAGTCTCTGAGGGTTGCCATTGATAAAGATCCTCGAAATCTTAAGTCCGTGCCGACGACAAAAGGTAAATTGTAATAAATGCTTACGGCTATAATTGATTATAGTAGCGGAAACCTCCATTCCGCACATAAAGCGTTTGAAAAAATCACAGCGTCACATAACTTAGGCTCCGTTGTTGTAACAAGTGACCCAAAGATCATTTCTTCTGCTGACAGATTAGTACTTCCGGGAGATGGTGCCTTTCCTTCTTGTAAGTCTGAACTAACGGCGTCTGAAGCATATGAAGCCCTGGTTTATAGTGTGGTTGAAAAATCCAGGCCTTTTTTGGGTATCTGTGTGGGCATGCAATTGATGGCAGTAAAGAGTTATGAGTACCAAGAAACTGACGGACTTGGTTGGATTGACGGTGAAGTTCGTAAAATAAAACCTAAAGACAAATCCTTAAAAATCCCTCATATGGGTTGGAATACTCTAAATATAGAGTGTAGCCACCCAATATTTGACCGCATTCAAAACGGTGATCATGTATATTTTGTGCACTCTTTTCAGATGATGATTAAAAAGCAAGAGCAACGCTTAGCCTACACGGATTACGGAACAGAAATTACCGCAGTTGTCGGCAAGGAAAATATGGTAGGACTTCAGTTCCACCCAGAAAAAAGCGGCCATACAGGGCTAAAAGTGATAGAAAACTTTCTTTCATGGAGTCCGTAACAGTATTTCAAATTCAGCACTGACTAACGATCATTTCACGCGCGTCCAGTCTTGCTTACGACATATTATCGCTATGCATCCAGAAACTTTCAGATCATTATCACCAACGAGGTTCATCTTTGATCTATACGTTTTATCCTCATCAGGAGCCCAGATCTTACCTCCACCGTATTTACTGCCTTTTTTAGGTGACATCCCAATAATAATATTACGGCCGATATTTTTGGATTCAACTTCTTTACCAGAAGAGTCAAAGGCTTTGATCAATTCTCCACAAATCTTTCCATCACACTCTTTAATTTCCACATGAGCATAATTTCCTTCGTTTCCTGGCTGAGTTTTCCACACACCAAATACAGGGTCTGCCAATGCCGTGAAAGCCAAAAAAAAGCCAGCGAAAGCAACCGATAAAAATGTTTTCATTAAATTTCCTCCCTAACACCGCAGATGTTGACCATCTTCGCGCCTAGTTTCAAGCCTTTTGTTGTCTCGCGTTGCAAATTAGATATAAAACTGCGAAATAGCAGTTTGGTAAATTGAGGAATTTTATGATTTTATACCCAGCAATTGACCTAAAAGATGGAAAGGCAGTGCGACTGCTCCGTGGAGATATGAATAATTCGACGGTATTTAATGATAGCCCTGTCGAGCAGGCGTTGAGCTTTGTTGGTCAACGCTGTCGATGGTTGCACTTAGTAGATCTAAATGGTGCTTTCTCAGGGAAACCAGTTAATGCGGAAGCGGTGGAGAATATTATAAATAAGTGCGATATTCCCATTCAGTTGGGTGGAGGCATAAGAAATCTTGAGACAATTGAAATGTGGCTATCAAAAGGCCTTGAACGCATTATTTTAGGAACAGTAGCAGTTGAAAACCCCTCTTTAGTAAAACTCGCAGCAAGCAAATATCCAGACAAAATAGCAGTTGGAATAGATGCCAGAGATGGGCGCGTTGCAACGGATGGCTGGGCCAAAGACACAGATATTTGGGCAACAGAACTTGCTAAAAAATTTGAAAATGATGGAGTATCGGCCATTATTTACACTGATATTAATAGGGATGGAGCAATGATGGGGCCAAATTTAAATGCTACCGCTGAAATGGCCAATGCTGTTTCCATTCCTATAATAGCTTCAGGCGGGGTTAGCTCTCTAAACGACTTAAAGGCACTTAAAGAGTGCGGAGCAAAACTCAATGGTGCGATTTCGGGAAGGGCGCTTTATGATCAGAAATTTACTGTGCAGCAGGCATTAGAGGTTCTTAATGCTTAAATGTCGAATAATTCCATGTTTAGACGTCGCCGATGGTAGGGTTGTTAAAGGAATAAATTTCGTTGGACTTAAAGACGCTGGGGACCCAGTGGAAGCAGCCGAACGGTATGACAAAGAAGGTGCAGATGAACTTTGTTTTTTAGATATTAATGCCACTTATCAAAACCGGGCTACGACTTACTCTATGGTCCGAAAATCAGCTGAAAAATGTTTTATCCCGCTTACAGTAGGTGGAGGCGTTAGATCGACAGACGACGTGAGGAAGCTTTTATTGGCGGGAGCAGATAAAGTAAGCTTTAATTCTGCTGCAGTTGAAAACCCAGATGTTATTTCGGAAGCTGCTAACAGATTTGGATCTCAGTGCATAGTTTGCGCAATTGACGCAAAGGCTGCTCCATCAGGAAAGTGGGAGCTTTTCACTCACGGGGGTAGAAAATCAACGGGTATTGATGCAGTTGACTTTGCCCAGCTCATTGAAAAAAAAGGGGCTGGCGAAATATTGCTTACTTCAATGGACAAAGACGGGACAAAATCAGGCTTCAATTTAGATATGACGCGGGCCATTTCCGACAATGTTACCATCCCAGTTATCGCTTCTGGTGGTGTAGGCAATTTAGACCACTTAGTTGATGGAGTGGTGAGAGGCGGCGCATCTGCCGTTCTAGCAGCTTCTATATTTCATTTTGGTGATTATACTATAGATCAAGCAAAAAAACATATGGACAAAGCTGGCATACCAGTCAGGTTAACGCGATGAGATTAGAAGATTTAGTTAAAACGATTAATGCGCGCGCTGAAGCTGATCCATCAGAAAGTTGGACAGCCAAACTTCTGTCGCAAGGGCCTGAAAAATGTGCTGAAAAGTTTGGGGAAGAAGCCGTAGAAGCGATTATAGAGGCTGTCAAAGGTGACAATAAGGCTCTTATCTCTGAAGCGGCTGATGTTATTTTTCATTATTTGATAATGCTTAAATCTAGAAATATTAATTTTGAAGATGTAATGAAAGAATTAGAGAATAGAGCAAATAAATCTGGGCTTAGGGAAAAAGAGAATAGATCATAAACGCGACGAAACTATGTTAGTTGCAAAACCAGCCTTTCTAAGCTCACCAAACAGCCTTTGATGTTCTATTTTTGGGCATCTATCCTCAACTACTTTTAATCCAAAATCCCTTGCCTTTTGTGCAGCACTTTCATGTTTTATTCCAAGTTGCATCCAAATGGTTTTTAAACCTTTCAATTTTGCTAAGCTATCTTCGATAATTTGTGGGACTGCCTCTGGTTTTCTAAAAATATCTACCATATCAACGGTCTCTCTAATTTCATCAAGGCTCGACATGACCAATTGACCAAAGAAATATTTGCCTCCATGTCCAGCATTGACTGGAATAATTTTATAACCACGTTTATGAAGATATCTTCCAACAAAATAACTTGGTCTGGTTTCATTCATACTCAGACCAACCATAGCAATAGTATTAGTTGTCTTAAGAATATCCCTTAAATAATCGTCTGAAACATTCATCACAATCTAATCCTACACATTTAGTTTTTATTCTGCTGCTATGTTGCCCGAGTTAATCATTGACCAAACCTTTTCACTGGTTAAAGGCATATCAACCTGCTGAACACCAATATCCCATAACGCGTCTTGAGCAGCATTGGCAACTGCCGCTAGCGCTCCAACAGTGCCGGCCTCACCACAACCCTTCATGCCCATAATATTTGCCGTTGATGGAACGCACTCTGTTTCAAATTTGTAAAATGGAAGATCTTCAGCTCGAGGCATTCCATAATCCATAAAGGTAGCGGTAAGTAATTGGCCCTCTTGATCAAAGACAACATGCTCATATAAAGCCTGACCTATACCCTGTGCAACTCCTCCGTGTACTTGACCTTCCGCGAGCATCGGGTTGATTAAATTACCAAAATCATCAACTACAGAATATCTCACAACTTGAATAAAACCTGTCTCAGGATCAATCTCCACTTCAGCAAAATGTGCTCCATTAGGAAATGATCTAGCATCTAAAGTTACTTTTGCAGAATGCGTAAGCAGGTCAGACCTTTGATCATCGAAGGCCATTTTCGCTACTTCAAGCATGTTTGGGGCAAAGTTAGAGCCACTAATCCGGAAAGAAATATCATCAAACTCAATATCTTTGACATCAACTTTTATTTTTCCTGCCAGATATTGCGAAAATGTCCTGATAACCTTTTCGACTGTTGCCAAAGTGGCGTTATTTTGAACTGTTACCGACCTAGACCCCCCTGTTCCTCCACCATTAGGTATAAGATCACTGTCACCCTGTATGACGGTGATTTTTTCAGCAGGTATTCCAGTTTGGTCAGAAAGAAATTGAGCAAAAACAGTCTCGTGCCCTTGACCGTTGGACTGTGTCCCAACAAAAATTTTGACTTTGCCATCTTTATCAAAAACTACTTTTGCTTCCTCGCTGGGATCTCCCAAAATACTCTCAATGTAATAACATAGCCCTAAGCCTCTCAACCTTCCCTTAATTTTGCTTTCTTTTTTACGTCTTTCAAAGCCTTTGATGTCAGCAGATACCTCTGCTGCGGAAAGAACCCGGTCGAAATCTCCAACATCTATTATTTCTCCAGTTGATGACTGGTAGGGAAAATTACCTTTTTTGATAAAATTGATACGTCTCAATTCGAGAGGATCAATTTCCAATTCCCGAGCTGCACGATCCATCATTCGTTCAAGCAAATAAATCGCCTCTGGACGTCCCGCCCCTCTATAAGCATCGACTTGAGTAGTATTCGTGTAAATACCTACAACGTTGAGATACGTATTCTGAACGTCATAAACACCCATTAAAACCTTTGAAAACAAACCTGTTTGAATATTTTGCCCAAAACGAGAATTATAGGCTCCGAGGTTGCAGAAAGTTTTGACCCGGTAGGCAACTATTTTATTTGTTTCGTCAAAAGCTAATTCAGCGAAATGTTTTAAATCTCTACCCGCATTGTCACTCAGCATCGCTTCAGTGCGCTCAGACATCCATCTGATGGGTTTTTTAAGTTCAATTGCCGCGAAAGATACTACAAACTCCTCTGGGTATCCCATGGCTTTCATTCCAAAACCACCGCCAACATCAGGATTTGTTACTCTAATTTGTTCACTTCGCAATCCAAGTATTTCTGACGCAAATCGTTTGTGCGCCCACACGCCTTGACCACTGAAAGAAATATGCAGTCTTTCATTGTCCCATTCAGCATAACAACCCCGCGGCTCCATAGAATTAGCTATAATTCTATTATTATCGACTTCCATTGAAACAACTTTATCTGCCTTCTCAAAAAGCTCATTTGTTTTACTTTCATCTCCCATTTGCCATTCAAAAGCTACATTCTCAGGAGCCTCTGGATGAATTGTATATTCACCTCTTTTTAGCTCTGTCGATACTGGCAAATCATCATAATCAATTTCAATTAATTCAGCTGCGTCTTTTGCATTTTGCATTGTATCAGCAATAACCAGGGCAATAGGCTCACCCACGAAACGGACACGGTCCTTTGCTAACAACGGTCTTTTTGGACTAGCGCCATCGGTCCCATCACGATTCTTCACCGTGACGCCCACTAAATCGTTTTTGACACCGTTATTTTCTAAGTCCTCAGCAATAAAAATTCCATGTATGCCAACGGCTTTTTTTGCATCAACTACATTGAGACTTGCAATTTTAGCATGCGCAACTTGCGATCTAAAAAAATAAGCAAAGAGTGAGTCTGAAGGGGTGGCATCGTCTATATATCGTCCTTTACCAGTCAAGAAACGGTCATCCTCAGTACGCAACACTGACTGGCTTTTGCCAAACTTCTCCATTAGAACCCCAATATTCCAATACCTAATCTAAGTATAAAAATTAATTTAACGAAAGCAAAGTCAATAGGTGGAACATTAAAATGATGTTAACAAGCGGCACTTTATCTTTCCATTGCGATTTTTTATAAACTTGATATAGCACCTCCATTCAAAGAGGCGGACTTAATTAGCATGAAAAATACCAAAAAGCTTTTCATAAAAACATATGGCTGCCAAATGAATGTTTACGATAGTGAACGTATGTCAGAGGCGCTTGGCGCAAATGGCTATGAAAAAACGCTGAGACCCGACGAAGCAGATATGATACTTTTAAATACTTGCCATATCAGGGAAAAAGCAGCAGAAAAAATCTATTCTGAGCTGGGAAGGTTTAAAGAATTAAAAGCAAACAAGCCAGACCTTAAAATTGGTGTGACGGGTTGCGTTGCCCAAGCTGAGGGTGAGGAAATTATTAAGCGTCAGCCGATAGTTGATCTAGTAGTAGGTCCTCAAAGCTATCAAAACATTGCCGATTTGGCAGCCAATGCCGGAGAAGGTATAAAACAGATTGATATTGATTTCCCAAAGGAAGATAAATTTTCTGTATTAAAAACAGCGCGAACAACTCAAAGAGGTCCTTCTGCTTTTCTTACGGTACAGGAGGGTTGCGATAAATTTTGTGCTTTTTGTGTTGTTCCATATACACGCGGTGCTGAAAGTTCGAGGCCAGTTTCGCGGATCATAGAAGAAGCCAAACAATTAGTTGACAGCGGAGTAAGAGAAATAACATTACTTGGGCAAAATGTTAACGCGTATCACGGGACGGGTTTAGACGGGAATGAATGGAGTTTAGCTAAATTAATCTGGGAATTAGAAAAAATTGATAGCTTAGCTAGGATTAGATTCACAACTAGTCATCCCAACGATATGACACCAGACTTAATTGAGGCTCATGGGTTATGTAAAAAACTTATGCCATATCTTCACCTGCCAGTACAATCTGGTTCAAATAAAATTTTAAAGCGAATGAACAGATCACATAACGCAGAAAGTTACCTTTCTTTGATTTCAAAAATTCGTGAAGCCCGTCCCGACATTCTTATTTCCGGGGATTTTATTGTTGGGTTTCCTGAAGAAACAGACAAAGATTTTGATGATACAATTTCATTGATCAAAAATATTGAATATGGACAAGCCTTTTCATTCAAGTATTCAACACGTCCAGGCACTCCTGCTGCAGAACGTGACCAGGTATCTGAGGAGGTCAAAACTGCAAGACTACACAAACTGCAAGATCTAATTAAAAAACAGCAAAAAAGTATCCAAGACAAAATGGTCGGTAAAAAAGTTCAGGTGTTATTTGAAAGAAAAGGCCGCTTTGACAATCAACTTGTCGGGAAGTCAGAGTACTTACACGCTGTAAACGTTACTGATCCAACAATATCTGTAGGTGAATTAAAGCAAGTACGTGTTACTAAAAGTAATACTAATTCACTCAGTGGATCTGTCTCTAACTAATACTACATAAAACATGTTGATTTTTTTAAAAGCGCTTGGCACCCTAAAGATAAATAACAAGAAAGGAACTGTTGGTGATCCCCACAACAGCAAATGAAACTGAAGAGCAAAAACAACCGGATCAGACAAATATAAAATTTCCCGATAATAGGCTTTTGATTGATCTTTGCGGAGAATTTGACAAAAATCTTGCAGAGATAGAACAAAAACTGGCATTGCAAATAGTTAGAAGAGGCAATGAATTAAATCTATTTGGCGATGAAATTTCAAGATCCGCAGGTAAAATAGTTTTAGAGGTCCTTTACACTCGTCTTGAGAACGGAAAATCCCTTGATAGTGGTGACCTTGATCGGGAATTGCGTAGTTTTACAGGCGTAAAAAGTTTGGAATTTGACACGCAAATGGACGATCAAGTTGAGATGGTTAAAAAATCCACCTTCGAAATAAAAACACGAAAGAAAACAATCGAACCAAGAACAAATGCGCAAACAGCGTTTGCATCTTCACTCTTGAAAAATGAACTTGCATTCGGGATCGGCCCCGCCGGAACTGGTAAAACCTATCTCGCTGTAGCTGTGGCGGTATCAAAGTTTATTAACGGTGAAGTCGACCGAATAGTTCTTAGCCGTCCAGCAGTAGAGGCTGGAGAAAAACTAGGGTATTTACCTGGTGACATGAAAGATAAAGTCGACCCTTATATGCAGCCTTTGTATGATGCTTTAAATGACTTCCTTCCAGGTAAACAACTATCCAAACTAATTGAAGAAAAGAGAATTGAAATTGCTCCTTTAGCGTTTATGCGAGGCCGTACTCTGTCACATGCTTTTATCGTGCTAGACGAGGCCCAGAATGCTAGCTCAATGCAAATGAAGATGTTCTTAACAAGACTTGGTGAAGGAAGCAGGATGGCGATAACTGGGGACAAATCACAAATTGATTTACCGAAAGGGGCAACATCTGGGCTAATAGAAGCTGAAAG
The DNA here is from genome assembly GCA_964390655.1 of uncultured Marinovum sp. Lineage (GTDB taxonomy): Bacteria > Pseudomonadota > Alphaproteobacteria > Rhodobacterales > Rhodobacteraceae > Salinivivens. The sequence goes on along the minus strand of CAYMIR010000018.1, from coordinate 7,102 downwards.
GCTACTAAGCTCAGAGCCAAAAATTAGTTTCAACTATTTTTCAGCTCGCGATGTTGTTCGTCATCCCCTGGTAGCATCAATAATTGAAGCATACGACAAAGACAGTAGAAGAAAACTAAATAGTGTTAAATTGGAAAAGTAGGGAGATGAGCGTCGATTTAATTATCGAGGATACTCGTTGGAAAACGATAAATTTATTTTCAATAGCAAACGCCGCTTTTAAAGAAACACTTTCAGAGTTAAATCTGAGTTCTGAAAATTTTGATTGCAGTGTTCTCGCATGCAGTAGCGAAAAAATTAAGGGATTGAACGCGCAATTTAGAGGCAAAAATAATTCTACAAATGTATTGTCCTTCCCCTTAAAGGCTGAAAAATATGAAGCAAAAAATAGCTTAAAACTTAAAGCTGATGCTGATCTTTTGGAATTGGGCGACATAGCAATCGCTTACGAAGTATGTAAAAAAGAAGCAAATGTTTCGAAAATCAAATTGGAAGACCACGTATACCACTTGATTATACACTCAGTGCTCCATTTACTAGGCTATGATCATGGAGAAGAAAAAAATGCAGCAGAAATGGAAAAAATTGAGGTGCAAGTACTTGCAAACCTGGGTATAAGTAATCCATATTTGTAATAATTTACAGCGCTATTTAGCGGAATGGAAAAATGGGCGATACAGACGGATCCTCGAGTGCAGCGCGTAGCGCGCAACTGAAAAACGGTAACTCAGAAAAAAAACCAGTGAATATTTTTTCGCGAGTTGCAGGTTTATTTTCGTTTGGTATTAAAGTAGAGCAATCGGATACAAACGAAAATTTAGTAAATTTAAAACGTGAGGCTAATGATGAAGTGGGCAACCTTCTAAAGCTCAACGTAGAAGATGTTTCAATTCCAAAAGCAGATATCGTGGCTGTGCATGACGCAATTGCAAAAGATGAGCTTTTTGATACTTTTAAAAACACTGCACTCACGCGTTTACCCGTCTACGAAAATACCTTGGACAGTCCGCTGGGTTTTGTACACTTTAAGGACTTCATTTTAAAATCAAATACCAGCGACGACGTCAATCCATTTTTAGTTAAAAATATTTTAAGAAATTTACTTTTTGTTCCACCTTCTATGTCGTTGGGAGTTTTGCTTGCAAAAATGCAGGCAGAAAGAACACATATGGCTCTTATAATTGACGAATATGGTGGAGTTGATGGTCTTGTCACAATTGAAGATTTGATTGAACAAGTAGTTGGAGATATTGAGGACGAGCATGACGAAGCAAACCAAAAAGATTGGCTTCTCGAAAAACCTGGCCAATATTTGGCTACAGCAAAAACATCATTGCGGGAGTTTAAAGAAGAAACAGGGTTAGATTTAACGAACGAAGCATCTATAGATGCAGAGGAAATAGATACATTTGGTGGTTTAGTTTTTATATTAGCTGGTCGGGTTCCTGTAAGGGGTGAAATTGTACCCCACCCTCATGGTATGGAATTCGAAATAATAGAGGCAGATCCCCGTCGAGTAAAAAAACTACGCCTAAGATTGCCAGATGCGATTAAAGCTGCCGATTAAACTGAACATTGTTCCTTTAATTTTAGGAATTTTATGTGCACTAGGAAATAATCCCTGGGCTTTATGGTACTTGAGCATTCTGTCCTTAATCTCATGGTTTTTGCTTGTCATTAAAAATGATGTTCCTAAAAAGATCTTTAAGAAAACCTTCCAATTTGGATTTGGATATTTTGCTATTTCGTTAATATGGATAGTAGAACCCTTTTTTGTTGAGCCATGGGTTCATGGTTGGATAGCCCCTATTGCTTTAATAGCTTTGCCTAGCTTTTTAGCTTTAATTTGGGCGCTATTTGCCTTCTTAGGCCATTATTATCTCTCGTCCATCGGGATCGTGATAGGTTTAAGTTTGGCTGAATATTGTCGTTTGTATTTATTAACAGGGTTTCCCTGGGCCACTATTTCATACACTTTACTAGACACTAAAGCAGAAAAATGGCTTTCTCTACTAGGGCCTTATGGACTAAGTTTATTTTTATTATTAACCTGTTTTATCATTGCCTATACTCTAAAAATTAGAACAAAAATCAATATTTTTTTAGCTATCTGTACAATCATTACTTTATTTTTTGTTCCTTATTTTTTTCAAAAACAGCCCCAAAAAAACTTAGGTGTAAGCGTCCGCTTAATTCAACCCAATGCGGTTCAAGAAAAAAAATGGTCAGAAGAGTTTGCTCCTGTTTTTTTTGAACAGATGATTGAAATGACTGCTCAGCAGCCAAAACCTGATGTAGTCATATGGCCAGAAACGTCTTTATATTTACCCTATAACTCAGCATTTGACGAACTAGATAGGATGCGAAAAGCTGCAGAGGAAAGCATATTAATATTTGGAGCCTTACAAATTGACCCTACAAACTTTTTAAAAAATTCGCTAATTATTGAGAATAAAAACCAAGAGACTGTTTTCTATGATAAAGCTAAACTTGTTCCCTTTGGGGAATATTTGCCCTTCATCAATTTAAAAAGTTATTTTAAAATTTCTGAGCAGTCAAACTTATTTGGGGGAGGATTTAAGAAAGGAAAAGGGTCTAAACTCTTAAATTTGCCCAATGGGCTAAAATTTGTTCCGTTGATATGTTACGAAGCTATATTCTCAAATTTCTTGAAACCCTCAGTTACACATGCCGATTTCATTTTACAAATTACAAATGATGCATGGTTTGGGAAGTCAATTGGACCACAACAACATTTGGCACAACTTCGAATTAGAGCGATAGAATACGGCTTACCGGTAATCCGAGTGGCTAATACTGGAATTTCTGCAATTATTGACTCTAACGGAAAGGTTATCGAAAAACTTTCAATCAATAAAGCCGGTTACTTAGATTCTTTTATTCCTTCCCGTAAAGATAACACAATATACGGAATATTTGGGAACTTGATATTTTTATCATTAGTTTTTGTCACTGTGGTTATTGCATTTCTGAACAAAAAAATTATTAATCGCAGCAATATTAGAATAGAGAATTAATTTTTTTATAATCTGGAGCAAAAAGTTGAGTAGAAGTAATTATACATTCACATCAGAGTCGGTTTCTGAAGGGCATCCAGATAAGGTTTGCGATCGAATATCTGACGCCGTTTTAGATGCTTTCATATCAGAAGAGCCTGAGGCAAGAGTAGCGTGCGAAACATTTGCGACCACTAATAGGATCGTAATAGGAGGTGAGGTCGGGCTTTCTGATAAAAATATCTTAAGAGATTACATGGCTCGGATTGATCAGATTGCACGGTCATGCATCAAGGATATCGGATATGAACAGGAAAAATTTCATCATCAAACTTTAGAAGTTACAAACTTATTACACGAGCAATCTGCGCATATAGCCCAAGGAGTTAATGCTAGTGAGAATAAGGATGAGGGTGCCGGCGACCAAGGTATCATGTTTGGATATGCTACTGATGAAACAGAAGATCTAATGCCTGCTCCTATCCAATATTCTCACGCGATTCTTCGGCGATTAGCAGCAGTTAGAAAAAATGGGGCTGAACCATCTCTGGGCCCTGATGCTAAATCCCAGTTATCTGTAAAATATCAGAATGGAATACCAACTGGTGTAACGTCGATTGTTTTATCGACGCAGCACCTTGACGAAAAAATGACCTCTGCAGACGTCCGTTCAGTTGTTGAGCCATATATCAGAGAAGTTTTACCAGAAAATTGGATAACAAGTGAAACTAAATGGCATGTAAACCCAACTGGGAAATTTGTTATTGGTGGACCTGATGGAGATGCGGGATTAACTGGCCGTAAAATAATTGTTGATACATATGGAGGCGCAGCACCACACGGAGGGGGCGCGTTTTCAGGAAAGGATCCAACGAAAGTTGATCGTTCAGCAGCCTATGCTGCAAGATATTTGGCCAAAAATATAGTTGGCGCTGATATTGCCAAAAAATGCTCGATACAGTTAAGCTATGCAATTGGGGTAGCAAAGCCCCTTTCTATTTATGCAGATACATTCGGTACCGGCATTGTTGCAGAAGAAACTATAGAAAATGCAATTGCTTCTTGTATGGATTTAACACCAATGGGCATAAGAACGCATCTTGGGCTAAACAAACCTATATACCAAAGAACTGCAGCTTATGGACACTTTGGCCGTAAGCCTGAGCAAGACGGTGGATTTAGTTGGGAAAAACTTGATTTGGTAGATGAAATTAAAGCCAAGTGTTTGTAGAATAAATCATAGTTTAGCCAAAAGTGGCGGATGGCACGTATTGATGTGTAGAAAAATTAATCGTCATAAAAATGGAACTGAATGGCGAAACTTCTATGGCCGATTTAAGGGTAAGAATCTAAGTAATACACAGACAGACGCTCTGCTTACTGAGTTTAAAAAATATTCTCTTGGAAATATTTCTTGGGAAGAAAATCCAAAAAGAAAAAAAATTAGGTTATCTGAAATATTTCATGGAAAATCGGTTTGGTTAGAAATTGGTTTTGGTGGAGGAGAGCATCTTATTCATCAAGCCAGACTAAATCCAGACATAGGCTTTATTGGCTGTGAACCGTATCAAAACGGTGTGGCGAAGTTAATGGGTAAATTAAAGGCTAATCCTTGCCAAAATATTAAGTTGTATGATGGAGATATTCGAAACGTATTTGATGTACTGACTAAGAATTCCATTTCAAAAGTGTTTCTTTTATACCCAGATCCTTGGCCAAAAAAAAGGCACCATCGCAGGAGATTTGTAACACAGGAGTTCCTAATCCCTCTTCATGGATCCATGAAACCCGGGAGCATTCTAAGAATTGCTACAGATATTGAAGACTATGTAAGACAAACTCTTCAAGAAGTACCAAAAGCAGGTTTTAAGTGGCTAGTAAATGATGCTTCAGACTGGCGTACTCCTTGGCAAGACTGGGCTGCAACACGCTACGAGATCAAAGCCTTAAAGGAGCAGAGAACTCCCCACTATCTTACATTTATTGCTTGAGTTTTCCTATTCAAACTAATGCTAGTGTAAATATTAAAATATTTCTAAATAAATCCAATTAGAATGATTTGTTCATAGACGCTTTTGCTTTCATCAGGTATCAGATCGGAAGAATAAAGTAAGGTAAAAGAATGTCAGGGCTTGAAAAACCTATCCCTATGTTATCGACACGCGTTACTAATCTGCGCGGCGACGCAAAAGTGCCTGGTGATAAATCAATATCTCATCGATCATTAATTCTAGGTGCTTTGTCGATTGGAAAAACTAAGATTCATGGCCTTCTTGAAGGTCAAGATGTTATCGATACGGCGGAAGCAATGCGCTCATTTGGAGCTTTAGTTGAAAAACATAAAAATGGAGATTGGACGGTTGAAGGCTTCGGTGTTGGAGGATTTGCTGAGCCAGAAAAAGTGATAGATTGTGGAAACTCTGGGACAGGGGTCCGCCTTATAATGGGAGCAATGTCAACAACTAACATTACAACTACTTTCACAGGAGACGCCAGTCTTAACAAAAGACCAATGGCCAGGGTAACAGAACCTCTTAATTTATTTGGTGCGAAAACTTTCAGTAGAAGAAACGGTAAGCTTCCCATAACTGTAGTTGGATCTGCTGCGCCTATTCCAGTAACTTATAAAACACCGGTGGCCTCTGCCCAAATCAAATCGGCCATACTATTTGCTGGTTTAAATTCTCCTGGAATAACAACAGTAATTGAAAAAGAAAAAACCAGGGACCATACTGAAAGGATGCTTCAAGGTTTTGGAGCTAAAATTCATTCGGAACAAACAAGTGAGGGAAATATAATCAAGCTCGAGGGTTATCCAGAGCTCAAGGCCCAAGAAATAAGAGTGCCAAGAGATCCCTCAAGCGCAGCTTTTCCCGTTTGCGCAGCCTTGATAACCGAAGGGTCTGATGTCCGTGTACCCAATATCGGGCTTAATCCAACACGGTCTGGTTTATTTGCTACTCTTAAAGAAATGAATGCAAATATAACCTTCGAAAACGAAAATTTTCAGGGAGGTGAACCAATGGCTGACATTCGAGCAAAGTTTTCACCTGATATGAGGGGAATAGATGTGCCTCCAGAAAGAGCTGCGTCTATGATAGACGAATATCCTATTCTTTCAGTTGTTGCTGCATTTGCAAAAGGTAAAACAATGATGCGGGATGTCCGCGAGTTGAGAGTCAAGGAAAGTGATCGGATAGACGCGATGGCGAAGGGGTTAAAGTCAAACGGTCTAAAAATAGAAGAAGGTGAAGATTGGTGGTCAGTGGAAGGCCGTGAAATAGATGGAGTAGATGGGGGCGGTCTTTGCGAAACCTTTCTAGATCATAGGATAGCAATGTCATTTCTTGTTATGGGTATGGCTAGCAAACGCGCACTTACTATCGATGATAGTAGCCCAATAACCACCTCTTTTCCAAGTTTTGAAAGTTTGATGACCCAAATTGGAGCAAATTTTCAAAAGCTAAAGCAATGAGCCAAATAGTAATAGCTATAGATGGACCAGCTGCCTCGGGCAAAGGAACGGTGTCAAAAGCTGTAGCAAAAAAATTGCGGTTTAACTATTTGGATACTGGGAAACTTTACAGGACAATTGGGGCTAAGTATTTAGAGGGATATCAACCTATTGCTGCTGCTCAAAAACTAGAAAGCAGTGACTTGGACAAATATGATCTTCAAAAACCAGAAATAGCTCAAGCCGCTAGTGAAATAGCTTCGATCCCTGAAGTTAGAGCTGCTCTTCTTGAATTTCAGCGAAATTTTTCACAAAAAAAGCCAGGCGCTGTGTTAGACGGAAGAGATATCGGAACAGTAGTTTGTCCCAAAGCAAAGATTAAAATTTTCCTCACAGCTTCTCTAGAAGCACGAGCTAAACGAAGATATGTTGAACTGCGCAAGCAAGATAAAGAAATAAGTTTCGAAACAATCCTCGAGCAAATTAGAGAAAGAGATAATCGAGATCAAACTCGGAGCTGCTCACCAATGTTAGCGGCAAGAGATGCAAAAATCTTTGATACCTCAAAATTGTCAATAAATGAAGCAGTTGATAAAGTTTTTAATTATATTCAAACTAAAATTTAACTAGT
>CAYMIR010000017.1:0-17797 GCA_964390655.1 uncultured Marinovum sp. | reverse complement strand
GCGAAGGAGACCTAGATAAGTTGGTGCGTGTTATAAAACTTACTGGTTTTGTAAATTCCAAGTCTGACTTTACCCAACAACCACAAGTCATCAATGGAGCCTCGGATCTTATGGGAGTTGTACTTGGCGAAGCAGGAAAGCATGCTAGGGTTGCAGTGTCTGCCAATTCATTGCCTCTTGGCGTTGCTGTTGAAATAGATGGTATATTTCAAATATCCTAAATATTTAGTACGCTACGTACTACTAAATTGGACGAAAGTCTTGAAAATACAATAACAGCTTAGCTCAGAAAAACTTTAGACAAAAAATTGAAACTTCCTTTTGTGAAGTTACTTTAATTAAAGTGCGATCTAATGGGGATTAGCGGTTAGTTACAATCATATGTCGGATAATTCTGTCAGTATAAAAGTCGTAAACTCTATTTCCGAATTGAACCGGGAAGACTGGGATGGATGTGCAATATCTCATTCAAATAATGGTCTTGTTAAAATTGAAGATCCATTTACAAGCTATGATTTTTTGAATGCGCTAGAAAAAAGCCGTTCCGTTGGAGAGAACACCGGCTGGTTGCCATTTCACTTGGCGGCGACCTCAAAAAACAAATTGGTTGGAGTAGTTCCACTATATGTGAAATCCAATTCACAGGGCGAATATATTTTTGACCACAATTGGGCGCATGCTTTTGAACGTGCGGGAGGTCGTTACTATCCCAAGCTTCAAATTTCGATACCGTTTACGCCGGTTACAGGACGCAGGCTTTTAGTATCAAAACATGCTCCCAGTAATACCGCTTCTTTGTTACTTCAAAGTGCTGTTGAGTTGTGTAAGAAAAATAAATTATCCAGTCTTCATACTACCTTTTGTAGTAAGCAAGAATTTGAACTAGGGCAACAACTTGGAATGCTTGGCCGAGTGTCACAACAATTCCATTGGCTGAACGACGGATACAGTAATTTTAGTGACTTTTTGAATGCGTTATCTTCCAGAAAAAGAAAAAATATTAATAAGGAACGTGCAAGAGCAAACGATTTTGGTGGTCAAATCGAAATCTTAACTGGATCAGAAATCAAAAAAGATCATTGGAACTACTTTTGGGAATTTTATCAAGATACAGGCAATAAAAAATGGGGAACGCCATATTTAACACGACAGTTTTTTGATCAAATTCATGAAACTATGCGTTCAAAAATACTTCTAATATTGGCAAGAAAAGAGAACAAATACGTCGCCGGTGCGTTAAATTTCATTGGTTCGGATACTCTTTTTGGCAGATACTGGGGTTGTATAGAGGACTACCCTTTTTTGCATTTCGAGATTTGTTATTACAGAGCCATTGAGTTTGCCATTGCTAACGGTCTAAATAAAGTTGAAGCTGGAGCTCAAGGAGAGCATAAAATAGCCCGGGGTTATGTTCCAACAGAAACATTTTCTTTGCACTGGATAGGTGAAGAAAACTTTAGCAAAGCTATTGAAGAGTACTTAATTTCAGAGAAAGACGCCGTGAAACGAGATATCACAATATTATCTCATTTTACGCCATTTAAAAAAGGAGATAACAAAAATGATTGAAGGTTTAGAAAATCTTACAAAAAATGGATGGGAAAAAAGCACTGATGATCTTGCAATTAAAAAAACCTTCATTTTTTCCAATTTCATTGAGGCACTAGGTTGGATGGTTAAAGCTGGTGTTTGGGCTGAGAAACTTAATCATCACCCTGAGTGGAGCAATGTCTACAAAACTGTAAATGTTTTACTAACTACCCACGATAAAGGATGCATAACAAATTTAGATGTTAGATTAGCCCAAGAAATGGATAAGCTCTACGAATCTTGAAGTTTTAGTAGAACAGCTTCAGCGCTCGACCCGGTTACCACACCAGAGGCGTCATCTAGATAGGCATAAACAATCTTCCGATTGTCTACGATAAAAGCACAGCGTTGTGACCTGTTAAAAAAGCCAATTGGAGGAACAGTAAATTCTGTCCCAATTGATTTGGTAAATTTACTAGCTGGATCTGCCAACATTTTTATGCCTGCATCAGTGGCTCCAGTAGTCTCGCCCCATTTTGACATAACGAAAGGGTCATTTACGGAAATACATATGATCTCATCCACCCCCTCTTTTTTGATAAGAGAACTTTTTTCTATAAAACCCGGAAGGTGCTTGCTACTACAAGTATTTGTAAAAGCTCCCGGTAGAGCAAAAACCACTACTTTTTTATCATCTAATAAGTCGGCAAGTTCTATGTGTGAAACTCCCTCGGATCCAAAGTAAGAAAGAGTTGCATTAGGTAGTTTTTGCCCAACTGAGATTTTCATTTAAAGCCTCTAAAAAGTTGTTATTTTTATCAGGATTACATATAGATTAAATTTAAAAATTGGCTACTGAAAAATATGAGAACTGCATGACAAATACTATTGTAATAGGCGCTGGCCAGGCCGGTGCAGAAGTAATATCTAAGTTGAGAGACGAGGGTCATGAAGATCGCATTGTACTGATTGGACAAGAAAATTATCTTCCATATCAGAGGCCTCCTCTTTCAAAAAAATATATGGCAGGAGAAATGGCTTTAGAGAGGTTGTTTCTTCGTCCTAAAGAGTTTTATCGAGACAAAGACGTTGAACTTCACATCGGAAAACAGGCTCTAAAAATAGATCCGAACCAAAAGCGAGTAAAATTTACTGATGGGAATATAGACTATGATCACTTGGTACTTGCTACTGGGTCTAAACCTCGCGAGTTGCCTCCTTACCTTGGGAGCAAGATTAAAAATCTATTCACTATGCGAGACTTAAATGATGCGAATTCAATTGAGCCGTTTATGAAAAGTGGAATGCGCTTATTGATTGTGGGAGGTGGTTATATTGGATTAGAGGCAGCGGCAACTGCACGAAAATTTGGAGTTGACGTTACATTAGTTGAAATTGAAAAACGTATTTTAAAACGGGTCGCAGCCAAAGAAACTTCAGATTTTATACGCTCACTACATATTTCAAATGGAGTTAAGATAAAAGAAGCTATCGGTTTGAATAAGTTAGAAATAGTAGGTGACAAAGTTTTGAGTGCTTCATTAACAGATGGTTCAGATATAGATGTTGATTTTATAATTGTTGGAATCGGCATTACCCCAAATACCGAGTTGGCCGAAGCTGCAAAATTAAAAATAGATAACGGTATTTTTGTTAATAATAAGTGTCAAACTTCAGTTTCGAATATCTATGCTGCTGGCGACTGTACTTCTTTTGAATATAAAAATACTTTGGTCAGGCTTGAAAGCGTTGGAAATGCTATTGACCAGGCAACTACCGTGGCACAAAACATTATGAACCAAAATACAAATTATATTCCCAAACCCTGGTTTTGGTCTGATCAGTATGATTTAAAATTGCAAATAGCAGGTTTAAATGCCGGGTATGACGATGTTGTTGTTCGAAAAGGCGAAAACAATCAAGTATCACATTGGTATTTTAAAGGCTCGAGTTTACTGGCTATAGATGCTCTAAATGATCCGCGTTGCTATATGATTGGCAAGCGGTTAATCGAAGCAGACAAGTCACCATCGAAAAATCAATTAAAAGATGCAGATTTCAATTTAAAAGTTTTATTAAAGTAGTGCGTATTATAGGCGGTGAAAACAAAGGAAGGAACTTAGTTGGCCTTGGGAAAGGAGACCCATCAGCACATTTGAGGCCAACAAGTGACCGTGTAAGAGAATCTATTTTTAATCTCATAATTGGTGGAAGATTTGGCAATAAATTAGCAAATTGCGACATATTGGATCTTTTTGCTGGAACAGGAGCTTTGGGTCTAGAAGCTCTATCGCGTGGCGCAAAATCAGTAGTATTTGTTGATAATGGACAGCAGGCAATACAATTTTTAAGAAAAAATATCTCTATCTGTAACGTTGAAAATAAAGCTAAGGTCGTTAAAGCAGACGCTACGAAAAAGCTTCCAACACAATTAAAAAATACTTTTGACTTAGTTTTTATTGATCCTCCTTATGGAAAAGGACTTGGACAGCAGGCTCTTAAAGTTCTTAAAAAATGCCAGCTTTTAAACAAAGAAACTTTAGTTATTTTGGAAGAGGGTCAGCAAATAAACTCTATCGAAAGCTTTTCTATAGAAGAGTGCCGCAGATACGGAAGTAGCTATGCCCATTTTCTAACTCCAAACACACTACAACCGTTTACCTAGTAGGTTGGATGAAACCTATTTTGGGGGGAAAGTGTAAAGATTTCGCATCCATCATTAGTTACGCCAATTGAGTGTTCAAATTGAGCTGATAATGCTTTATCGCGAGTTACAGCTGTCCACCCATCAGACAAGAGTTTAGTTTCAGGCCGACCTAAATTAACCATTGGCTCAATAGTGAAAAACATACCCTCTTCCAATCGGGTACCTGTGCCTGGCCTACCATAATGCAAAACATTTGGAGGTGCATGAAAAACCCGACCTAAGCCGTGTCCACAAAAATCTCTTACGACAGACATCCGATTTTTTTCAACAAATTCCTGGATTGCATAACCGATGTCTCCAAAAGTAGATCCTGGCTTAACAGCTTCTATTCCCTTGAATAGAGCATCATGTGTAATTTGTATTAAACGCTCTGCTTTTCGGGTCAAATTACCAGCTACGAACATTCGAGAAGTATCCCCATACCAGCCTTCGTAAATAACGGTAACATCTATGTTTAGAATATCACCATCTTTCAATTTTTTATCGGAAGGGATCCCATGGCAAACTACATGATTAAGGCTAATACAACTCGCATGTTTGTACCCCTTGTATCCTATAGTTGCCGATTTGGCACCAAGCTGATTGACCTTATCTTCAATAATTCTGTCAATTTTAGCAGTGGATTGGCCAGGATAAACAAATTCACCAATTTCATCTAAAATTTGCGCGGCTAACCTTCCAGCCTTATGCATTCCTAAAAAATCGTCTTTTGAGTACAGGTCAATCCCATCCTTTGTCAAACCTACACCATTAATTTTTTTCACTTTGAATTTCCTTTAAAACATATTTACGAACTTGATTAAAATCAAATTTCGACCACAATAGGTTTTCCTAATCTAACCCCAAATCTTGTTACCTGCGTATCGTAGCAAATCAACTGAACACCAGTTTCCAAAGCCGCCTTAATATTGGCATTATATATACTATCTAAATCGGCAGCAATACGTACACTGTCAACATCGCTTCGCATACATAAAAATAAAAGAACAGATTTATGTCCAGATTTCACCATTTTTGAGAGATCATCTAAATGTTTACTTCCTCTTTTTGTTATTGAGTCCGGAAATTCAGCAATGCCTTTTTCCCTCATCAAAGTTACACTTTTTATCTCCAAATAAGTCTGTTGGCTTGGTGACCTCAACAAAAAATCAATTCTGCTATTATCACTGTATTTTACTTCTGATTTAAAGTCGTGATAGCTTAGTTCGGGAATTTCTTTTTCTTCTAGCGCTTCTTTAATTACAATATTGGCAATAGTAGTATCCACGCAGATCATATGATCTTCATATTCAACCAAACGCCAACCAAATTTAAGCTTTTTTTTGGGATCTTTATTTGGCTCTAGCCAGACTTTAGTACCGGCTGTAGCTAAACCCATCATCGACCCAGGATTAGGGCAATGCGCTGTTACTTCTGTTCCATCCTCTAAAATAATATCGGCCAAAAACCTTTTGTAGCGTTTGAGTAATTTACCTTTGATGAGATTAGTTTTAAATTGCATACCAAAAAATATATCTTTTCCCGGATGGAATGTTAAGGACAGATCATGGAACAACCAACAGCCGCTATGCTCGTTATTGGCGATGAACTTCTTTCTGGAAGAACTCACGATGCAAACATGCACCATTTAGCAAATCAATTAACCGAATTAGGAATAAATTTATGTGAGGCACGTTTTATAGGGGATGATGCTTCAGTAATTGTTCCCAATATCGTCGAATTGAGAACAAAATTTGATTATTTATTTACGTCTGGAGGAATAGGTCCAACTCATGATGACATTACAACTGATTGTGTAGCAGAAGCTTTCGGGAGACAAGTTTCTGTTCGACCTGATGCATTCGAAATCTTGAAAAAATATTATGATGAAAAAGGAATAGAACTAAATGAAGCAAGACTTAGAATGGCTAGAATTCCCGAAACAGCGGACCTAATTGAAAATCCAATTTCTGGGGCGCCCGGGTATATAATTGAAAACGTATACGTAATGGCAGGTGTCCCAAAAATTTTCAAATCCATGCTAAAAACACTTTTACCAAACCTTAAAAAGGGATCCCCTACATTATCAATTTCAGTCAAACTATATAAAGGTGAAGGTGATATAGCTTTAGAACTGGAACAAATAGTAAAAGCATTCAGTGAATTAAATTTTGGTTCATACCCTTTTAACGAAAACGGGATCCACGGCACAAATATAGTTATCAGAGGAAAAGATGAAAAACTGATGATACAGGCCGAAGAAAAAGTTCGCACCTTGGAATGAAATTTGAAACTAACCAAAGCGAGTTTTTAAAACTTCTTGAGGATACTTGGCCACCCGGAGAGGTAATCCACTTCGACAATTGGACAATACGTATCAGTAACGGAGCCGGGAAGCGTGCATCAGCAATCAGTTTAGAGGGAGTATGGGAAGAAGCTTCTTTCATGAGATTAAAAAAATTCCTGAAAAGATTAGGTAAATCTGAAATCTTTATGATTTACCAATCAGGTAGTTTATTTGAAAAAGAGCTAAATAACCGGAATTATCAGGTTTTTGATAAAAGTTGTATTTTTGAAATTTCTGTGTCTGAACTAATAAAAAATGAGCCTCCGCCAATAAGTATGTTTTCGATTTGGCCTCCACTAGAGATTCAGAAACAGCTTTGGAACTCAAACGGAGTTGGTTGGCAAAGGCAGGCTGTAATGAACAGGGCCAATCAAATAAAAACAAGTATTCTAGCGCGCTGGGACGATAATCCAGTAGCTTCAGCTTTTATAGCAAAAAGTGGAAATGTGGCGTTTCTCCATGCACTTGTCGTTGAACAAAATTTTAGACGTCAGGGCGTGGCTCGGGCATTAATACGGTATGCCGGACAATGGGCAGACAGAAATAATTGTGCTAGATTAATGGTGGTGACAACAGAGGCAAACTCTGCTGCTAATAGTCTTTACACTTCACTTAAATTCCAACTTGTGAATAAATATCACTATCGCATTCCAGAGGCCTGAATATGAAAGAAAAAAATCTTACAACAGCGTTAAATTTGCCGCCTATTGACCCTCTTCCAGAAGGAGTTCAAAAATATTTTAATGCATGCCAAGACAAACTTGGACTTGTTCCAAATGTTTTGAAAGCTCATTCATTCAATATCGATAAATTGAATGCCTTCACTGGCTTATATAACGAATTGATGTTGGCAAACAGTAATTTATCTAAATTAGAGCGAGAGATGATAGCAGTGGTTGTTTCCTCGATCAACCGATGTTTTTACTGCCTAACAGCTCATGGCGCTGCAGTAAGAGAGTTGTCTGGTGACCCAATACTTGGTGAAAAGTTAGTAATGAATTTTAGAACAGCTGATTTGAACTCTCGTTGCAGAGCCATGCTCGAGTTTGCAGAAAAGGTCACAATAGAAAGCCATAAGATAAATGAAGCTGATCGCCAAAATTTACGAAATGTAGGTTATAGTGATGCTGATATTTGGGACATAACAAATATTATTGCTTTCTTTAATATGAGCAACCGCGTGGCAAGCGCATTGAATATGAACCCCAACGATGATTATCACTCAAAAAATCGTTAAATTATGTTTTAATATATTGGTTGGCTCATTTTTATTAATGGGGACTAATGTCTTTGCACTTGAATTGCCTTCTTCAGCAAGATTAGTCCTATCTAATAAAACTGACGTCAAAAATATTTCGGTGGAAATTTCTACTTGGAATAGAGAGAAAGGTATTTCTCGGCTCGATGTTAGGGGCAAGACTGTGACCAACGTTTATCAAATCGATGGCACTTCATTAACACTAGATCAGATGTTACAACCGATAATTTCATATTTGAGTGGTAAGCAATTTATTATTGAGCTTTATTGTAACACTAACGTCTGTGGTGGTTTCAATTTTCGTAAAAATCTTTCGGTTTCGAACCCACCCTTTATGCTTATCAACGTTGCAAACTATTCAGTAATCACAGCCGTAAAAAATAGTTCCGCTATTTCTTTAATTGCAAGCAAATTAGGAAATACAATTTACTTACAAACTCTTTCGATTGGGACGAATAAGACCGATTTAATTTTAAATTACAAAGAGCAAATTAAAGATAATTATAGCTCTAAATTAAAAGAAGACGGAGCTATTGTACTCGGTGATTTAATTTATCGAAGTGGATCGTCTGAATTAGGCAACGGTCCTTTTGAGAGCTTATCAGCTTTGGCTAATTTCTTAAAATCGACGCCCAGATCTTCAATAATATTAGTGGGCCATAGCGATGCTGTTGGAGATTTGAATAAAAATATAGAACTATCTAGAAAACGTGCACAAGCGGTTGTAGATAGGTTAATCAAAAAATATGGTATTGGGCAAAGTAGAATATCGGCTCAGGGAATAGGGTTTCTTTCGCCAAAAAGTAACAACTCAACAGAAAAGTCTAGAAAGAAAAATAGGCGCGTTGAAGCAATTTTAATAATGCGTTGATTAGTTTATTATTCTTTCACAGAAATTTTACTATAGAGAGATAGCTAGTCTTTAGTTTCCTCGAGATTTGTATGCATTGAGCCCATAAGGGATCTATTTTTCAGAGTTGTAAAACCTAGATCCAAGGGTTTTAATAAATGCGTAAAGCTAGTACTCACTTGATCAACTCTTTTTATCACTTAACTTCTGCCTACTTCAGACTTCAAAAAAGTTTCAGATAAAACACGGCGTAATAGAAACATTTATAAACAAAAAAAATATTAAAATATCGAAGGTCGTTTTCTTGGTCTCGGAATAGGATCAAACCACTCGAAAACATTTACCTCGTTCAGGGATCGATTTTTAGGAACTTTCACAGGAGGCCGTTTTCTTGGTCTTGGAATAGGATCTGCAGTTCCATAATGGCTTAACTTCATTAGAGATATATTTTCAGGAACTTTTATAGAAACTAAAATAGAGTTAAGGTACGATTTTGCTCTAAAATTAGGTAAATTTCTGCCTTTAGGAACGTAATAATTTGCCATGAAAATGTAGTTTTCTTTGACTCTAAGGATACGCAGAGACTTTTTATCAACCATTGGATTCAAGTCATCATACTTTTGAAAACTACCCAATGAATTTTTAAATTCATCTTCGGAAAACAATTCTGCATTATGAGTTTGGTCCAAATTCAAATAAGTTAATGTTATCAGAGCTTTATTATTAGTATAGGGATTACAATTCGAAAAAAATACAACGCCGTAATCCTCCCGTTCTGACTTTAGTCCTTTTATCTGGCAAAGACCTGGAGGAACATTTCCCGATACTCCAGACTTAAACTTAAATTCTGGAATTGAAACAATATTCTGAGATTGGCTTTGAAAACCAAAATCGCTTGCACAGCCAGACATAAAAATTAAAATTATGATGAGTAAAAATCGGCTTATTAAAATCAAGTCACAACCTTTTTGAATTCATTACTTTGGTTCTTTAACCCCAAAGGTTGGTAAAAAACTACCAAAATAAAACAGTGCCCAAAGACAATAAATTAAAATAATAAAAAATGTAGAGACAAGCAAAGCTACGCCCATAGTTTCGGATTGTGGATCAATATATGTTATCCATAATGCCATCCCATCCAGATTTCCATGGATACCAAAGAAAACCAGAGAAACTGTATTTCCACCCCAATGGAGACCAAATGCTAAAGCTATATTCCCCGTATGGAGCGTGACAAGGCAAAGTAGGCAACCTACTACAAAAGTATTAAAACAATAGTACCACGCATTAGCACCGTATGACTGAGCATCAAAATGCAGTAGACCGAAAATAAGAGAGGGACAAATAACAGCATATAGATAGCTAGCACTTTTTGACCAAATTATTTGCAGCAAATAGCCTCTGAAAACTAGCTCTTCAGCAGCAGATTGGACAAAAATAAACAATATCATCGGCAGAAGCCATTTAATCCAATCAGATAAAAACAAAAGTTTATTTGGTTCATAGTAAATGTATTTGCTTACTGCTGGTATAAATTGAAGGGTAGTCTCAATACCGATCCCCAAAAACAGCATTGCAAGAAAACCTCTTAACAAAAGTTGCAAATCTAATTTACTGGAGGGGCCTAAAAGCACACTCATTGGAATACGGTGAACGAACTTCATAGCCATCCAAACGCCAATCCAAATGGGTACAAAAGTAAGCAACACAATGAGCAGATTTAAAGGAGTTCTACCTAAGCCGCTAGAAAAGGAACACATGTTTGCGTTTGAACAAACTAGACCAATTGTAAATGAGCCAAGAATATAGAAAAAAGAAATTATGAAAAAACCTAACGCAATTTTTCTTTTTTGAATTTCTTGCCCGGCTTGCAAAAATGTGGTTCTCATTTTAACTTAATTCCATGAAATATGGCATTAATGCACTTAAATACCTTGTTCCGACTAAGTCTATACAAATCTAAATAATTTTTAATGAAATTTTCATTGTAAGCATCAGTCCGGTAATTGCATTTTTGAAGCAATCTGCTTAAGACTGTACTTCATAAGGCTCTATCGCGTGGGAAAATAATGAACTGGATTAGTAATTACGTTCGCCCGAGAATAAACTCTATTTTTTCAAGGCGTGAAACCCCAGATAATCTGTGGTCCAAATGCACCTCTTGCGGCACCATGCTTTTCCACCGTGAACTTAGCGAAAATCTCAATGTTTGCACAGAGTGTGGAAATCACATGCCCATTACACCTAGAGATAGGTTTGCTAATTTATTTGATGGGGGAATTTTTATAGAAATCAAGGTTCCTAAACCAATTATTGATCCACTGCAATTTAAGGATCAAAAAAAATATCCCGACCGTATGAAATCTGCTCAAAAAACGACAGGTGAATCAGAGGCTATGTTGATTGCAGAAGGTGAAATGGGTCGAACACCCGTTGTAATAGCGGCTCAAGATTTTTCTTTCATGGGTGGTTCAATGGGTATGTATGTTGGCAACGCCATCGTTAAAGCCGCCGAGCGTGCTGTTGAACTTAAGCGCCCGTTGATTTTATTTTCAGCAGCCGGTGGTGCACGAATGCAAGAAGGCATTTTAAGTTTAATGCAAATGCCCAGAACAACCGTTGCAATACAAATGCTTAAAGAAGCAAAACTGCCCTATATCGTAGTTTTAACCCATCCAACTACAGGAGGAGTTACCGCATCCTATGCTATGCTTGGCGATATTCATATTGCAGAACCAAATGCGTTAATTTGTTTTGCTGGGCCTAGAGTGATCGAGCAAACTATTCGAGAAAAACTACCTGAAGGATTTCAGCGAGCCGAGTACCTTTTAGACCACGGTATGTTAGATCGCGTGACTTCTAGATTAGAAATGCGCGATGAACTAATTAAAATTATTCGCATACTCACTAATAACTCACCACAAATAAAGGGTGATTTACCTTCACCGACGCAAGAAACTTAAAAGCGTCCAAAAGATGATAAATTTGAGTTCTGATTTTATCTTAAATCGTATGATGGCTTTGCATCCAAAGGTTATTGATTTAACTCTAGACCGTGTTTGGTCTCTATTGAATGCTTTGGGGAACCCCCAAAACAATCTTCCCAAAGTTATACATATTGCTGGAACAAATGGAAAAGGCAGTACACTATCAATGCTCCGGGCGGGTCTTAATGAAATTGGTCTCAAAACCCACGCATATACTTCACCTCATTTGGTTCGTTTCCACGAACGCATTCAGCTAAACAAGAATTTCATAGATGAAAATTACTTAACTGAGATTTTAAATGAGTGTTATTCAGCTAATAAAGATCGACCTATAACATATTTTGAAATTACCACTTGTGCAGCCATTTTGGCTATGTCGCGCAAACATGCAGACTATGTTTTACTAGAAGTAGGGTTAGGAGGCAGATTAGATGCTACAAATGTTATAGCACGTCCCGCTCTGACTATTATAACGCCAGTCTCAGTCGACCATGAACAATTCCTAGGTAATACTATTAAAAAAATAGCAGGTGAAAAAGCTGGAATAATAAAACCTTCTTGCCCGGTTGTTATTGGAAAACAAAACACAGACGCACTTGAGGTGATAACTAAGAAAGCATTGGAGCAAAAGGCCCCAATTTTAGCAGAGGGCCGGCAATGGCATATCAAGGAGTTGACCAATAGTATTTTATATCAGGATCAAAATAATAAGATGGAGATACCTAAACCAAATCTATTAGGAAAACATCAAATTCAGAATGCAGGTGTAGCTTTAGCAGCTCTAACCCAATTGACGGAAAAAAAAGAAGCTTTTTATGGAGCTGTTTCCAAAGCGAAGTGGCCAGCGCGTATGCAAAAATTGAACACCGGACCAATAATAAAAGCTCTTGGTCATACAGATGTTTGGCTAGATGGTGGGCATAATCCTGCTGCCGGAAAAGCATTGGCTAGTTACTTATCTACTCAGAACAAAAAACCAACCGTTTTAATTTGTGGCATGCTACAAACAAAGGATGTCGCGGGATACCTTTCTCATTTCTCAAAATTAGTTAAATTCCTCGCGGCGGTGACTATTCCAAATGAACAAAATACACTACCTGCTGACGTAACAGCTCAACATGCAAATGAATTGGGTATAAAATCCAAGAGCTTTACATCGATCTCCGAAGGAATTCAGTTCGTGGCTAATCAATTTCCAAATTGTCAGGTATTAATCTGTGGGTCACTATATTTAGCTGGGCACATACTCAGCGAGAACCAATAATTTGAAAAAAAATCTTAAAAAACGAATCACCTGTGTTGACTGATTCGAATCAATTTGTCATTAATGAAACAACGCTGCATTAAACCTAAAGAAATATAACTTTGGATAACGCGGTTTTATACAGGCAAAGGCTCAGTCTTATAGACTGAGCCTTATTCTTTAATCTGAGAAATAATGCTCCTGCCCCAACTGTCAGACTGCATTTCGTTGAGCCGGCTTACTGTTCGCTCAAACTCAAAAACACCCTCACCGTCCAAATATAAATACTCTGGTTGAGCAGCAGCAGAGCATATGAATACAATACCAGCCTCATAAACGGTATCAATTAATGTAATAAAACGCTTTGCCTCATTAAAATTGGACCTTCCCAATTGAGGGATATTTTCAACGATTAGAACTCTCAAGTTATCAACTATTGCCAAAAAATCTGCGGGGCCTCGATTTTCTCCACAAAGTTCGAAGAACGTGAACTTGGCAACACCATTGGAATAAAAAGGAAATTTGATTTTTCTTTTATTTACCGTGAGATGAAAATCTTGACTTTCATTGCCTGATAGATCTAGCCAAAGATTATCCAAGTTGTTTTTAGACCTTGTATCTAATGGACTAAAATAAACAGGAGCTCCGCGGAGTTTATTTTTTCTATAATCAGTTGTAGTTGCTAAGTTTAGAATATTTAGATGTTTTTCAATTAGATCTATAAATGGCAGAAATAATTGCCGGTTTAGGCCGTCCTTGTATAAGTCCGAGGGTATTCTGTTTGACGTCGTTATTATCGTTACTCCCCCATCTAGGAGCAGAGTAAATAATCTTCCTACGATCATCGCATCAGTAATATCTTTTATCTGCATTTCATCCAAAGCTAAAACTTTGAAATTTTTGATTACTTTGTTTGCAACTACCTCCAATGGGTCCTTTTTTCCTAAAACACGAGCTTTATGCAAAGATTTATGAATTTCTTGCATAAACGCATGAAAGTGTACTCGGCGATTAGAAACCAAAAGATTTTTAACAAATAAGTCCATAAGCATGGACTTCCCACAACCTACCCCACCCCAAATGTATACTCCTTTTAAGTTATCAGTCTTTTTGAAGAAAAGCGATTTAGCTTTGCTCCTTGAAGTCGCGTAGTTTAGTTTTTCGAGTTCTTCCAGTACTGATCTTTGCCCTAGATCATCCTGAAGAGATCCCTCGAAAATCATTTTTTCGTATAAATCAGTAAGGTTTTTCATTTTTCCATTTTTGGCTTGAAAATTTGGATTGAATTTCAACCACTTTCTTTTAGCGTATAACTTGGTTCAATCAATATTCGGCGAATTAATACAATTTTAACTGCTTAAATTTGTAGAATCTATAATTTCTCGCGCATGGGTAAAAGGAAGCGAGTGAGAACCATTCTCGATAACAATATTATTAATTCTAGAATTCCAACTGGAAAGAACTTCTTTACTAGAAACTGGAATTACTCTGTCACAATCCCCCCACACTGCTAGGATTTCAAAATTGGCGTCTCGCAAAGCTTGATGATCCTCATAGTTATCTTTTGACAGAATGCCTCTTATACTTGCCAAAACCGACGGTAAAAATCCTTGGTAGGTTAATTCATTTAACTGCCGCTCAACAACGTTGGGAACAGAACTCTTGATATCTTTATCTTTTTTCGTCGATAGAGCATGTTGCAACCCAAAAAAAATTGAAAATAACACCCACCCAAATAACGGAATTTTTGCAACTTTAGCGGAAAACCCTAGATTATGCCCGATCCCCGCAGATGCTATTAAAATAAGTTTATTCAACCTGTTTGGATTATGTGCAGCATAGGCAGTGGCAATTGCTCCCCCCATCGAATAACCAACTAAATCAAACTTTTGCCTCTTTATTTCAAGTTTATTTAAAAGTTCATCCAACTGATTAATAAAAAATGCTTTATCTTGTTTACCCTTAGGACGATCAGAATATCCCCTCCCGTAATGATCGTAAACTAGAACTCGCTTTCCTGTATCAGCGTAATGACTCGCTAAACCCTCAAATACAAAACTTGGCGTAGTTAATCCATGTATGCAGACTACAAGGTCGCCTTTTTCTGCTCCCAACCAACGGTAATGAACTACGCCCCGGGACAGGGTTACAAAATTACCAGGTGCATTAGTTCTTTCCTTTTCTCCTAATTTTTTCTTTATAGCTTCTTTAAATATGGGTAAAACAAAAAAAGCCGAAAAAAGTAGCAAAGCTATAATCATTTATTTTCCAACCATGTCTGAAGAATAAAATGAGCTGTCATCAGATCTAGATGAGCACCCCCCCCATTTTTAAAAAGTGTAATCTCATCATCTGAAGAACGGGTAAATGCCTCAATATCATAAAAGTCCGATATCACCGATTCACGCGTAATTACCGAAGAAGCTATTGGTATTTTTAACTCACCTATATGTTCAATAGTGGTTTCAAAACTATCAACATATATCGTTGATTTTTTAAGAGCAGTATCATCTGCCTCACGCATATCGGGACGGTAAGCTCCAATTAAATCGACATGTTGACCAGGTTTCAACCAATTTCCATTTATCAGGGGCTCACTTGACATTGTTGCTGCTGAAATAATGTCCGCATCTGAAATTGCCGTTTCTAAGTCATTTACAGCGATTGTATCTGGAAAATTGGCTGCAAATTTTTCCGCACGCTCTGATGTCCTATTCCAAACAGAAAAATGAGCATCTGGAAAAAAATCCCCATAGGCTTGCCGAAGGCTATAAGCAACAGTTCCAGCCCCCAAAATCAAAATATTTCGACTGTTGGGTCGGGCCAGCAATTTTGCTGCAAGAATACTATCACCGGCCGTCTTCCATTTTGTAACCAAATGAAAATCGATAACAGCGCTTAATTGGCCAGTTTGATCATCGAATAAATTTACTGCGCCGTTTATTGCTGGTTTTTTCAAATTTTTATTTCCAGGAAATATTGTTGCACATTTTATGGCAATTCCTATACCATCAATCCAAGCTGATCTTGAGAGTAAAGTGTCATCCCTCCGGTATAAAAATGTATCAGATATTTCTGCCCTATTTAGCTTATGCCCTGACTGGAAGGCTTCGCTTAAACCTTTCCAACTCAAAATAGGATCACAATCTTGATAAGAAATCATATGCACTTTGGTATCTCCATTTTGCAATATTGACATTCACAATCTACAAACAAAATTTTTAATTTCATATGCTTAAAATACTAACTTCTCGGCAAAATTTATTGGGTTCGGACTTAAAGGACGGTACAAAAAGTCTAAGTTTGCCTAACTTTTTGGTTATAAATTCGAATTATTTTTTCGAGACTATCTATAAAGCGAATTTTGTCTTGTTTTGAAAAGGTTTTACCAGAACCTTGATAAAACGGATTTGAAGCTCGTAAATCTGAGCTAAAATCCCTTAATGATAAAGAATTTCCTATATTAGCTTGGTTTAATTCCTCACCATTTGGTTTCAAAACCAGCATCCCCTTTTTGATACAATTATCAGCCAAAATTATATCAGCAGTAATAACTAAATCGCTGACATGACCGTTATCAACTATCCATTTATCGGCAGCATCTGCGTCAGAAGAAACAAATATATTTTTAACAAACGGATGCAAAATGGGCCGCAAACCACCATTTGAAACAAGAAAAACATCTATTTTATTTCTAGTAGCAACTCGCTCTATTTCTTTTTTTACTGGACACGCATCAGCATCAACATAAATTTTCATAGCTAAACTTTAAACAAATAATATTTTTTAGATTTACTGCTGAAACCCAATATTTTTCTTATTCATTATTTAATAAATCCGCATGGAACGCTACGTGGTCGTCAACGAATGTAGAGACAAAAAAATAACTGTGGTCATAACCAGGTTGGATTCTGAATTCGCCTGACTGGCGCCGCTCCGTCATGGCACTAGCTAATCTTTCTGGTCTAAGCAAATCGATAAATTGATCCTTACTTCCTACATCGATTAGTACTTTGCCATCAAAACCTTCATTTAACATCAAAATACTTGCATCATGCTTACCCCAAATTTGCTCATCACTACCAAGATACGCGGCGAGTTGCTTTCTTCCCCAATCAGCCCCAGTCGGATTACAAATAGGCGCCAAAGCCGAAATTGATTTAAAACGACCTGGCATTCCCATGCCAATTGTTAACGCACCATGCCCGCCCATAGAGTGTCCCATGATCGACTGGCGTGCCATATCAACATTAAAATTTTTAGATAGAACGTTGGTTAAATCAGCGGTGACATAATCCCACATTTGAAAATTATTAACCCAGGGTTCTTCTGTAGCGTTTAAATAAAATCCTGCCCCCTGTCCAAGGTCGTAGTCATCATCATCAGGCACATTACTACCTCTAGGTGATGTATCAGGAAAAACCATTGCCACGCCAAACTCTTCTGCAGCTGCTTGAGCGCCAGCCTTTGTCATAGCATTTTCATGCGTGCAAGTTAAACCCGACAAATACCAAACTAACGGAACGGGCTCGCTTGTTGCAATTGAAGGCATGAATATTCCAAAAGTCATGTCACAATTACAAGCTTCTGACCAATGCTGGTATACGCCCTGCATCCCTTCAAAGCATTTGTTTTCTGACTGTGTTTTCATAAGATGTCCCCAATAAATTTCAAGATAAACTTAATAGCATAAAGACAATGATTTTTAAAAAAAAGTCAATTGATGTTGCTAACCCACGCTACAGTGAAAGAAACGGTAAATATAGAAAGTACTGTAGATAGAAAAATAGCTGCAGATGCGCGTTTAGGCGCAACATTATAGTGCTGAGCAACCATAAAAATGTTCCCTGCTACCGGAAGTGACGCAGCAGCAATCATCACAGTTGCAGGATACAG
>CAYMIR010000016.1:0-18219 GCA_964390655.1 uncultured Marinovum sp. | reverse complement strand
CCCGGGACCTACGGTTTTGGAGACCGTCGCTCTACCAACTGAGCTATACCCCTATTAGAGGGAATGCGTATGCTTTTTTGATGTTTTGATCAAGTACTTACAAAAATAATTTTGTATCTAAGAGATGCCTTGTAACAAGTAGCAACTATATACTACCATCCTTACAATTAAATACGAGGCATATATGCAGATTAAAAAAATTGGTGTCATTGGCGCAGGGCAAATGGGAAATGGTATAGCGCACGTGCTGTCTCTCGGCGGTTACCAAGTCATTCTTAACGATATTGACAAGAATACCCTCGAAAAAGCTTCACATAATATAAAAAATAATTTGGAAAGGCAGGTAAATAGTAAGAAAATCTCCACCGAAGAAAGCATCACTGCTTTAGAATCGATCAGCTATACGATGTCATTTAAGGAATTCAATGATGTCGACTTGGTTATCGAAGCAGCTACCGAAAATGAACCGATAAAACAGAAGATTTTGAATTCACTATTACCGCATATTCAGCCACACACTATACTAACGAGTAATACTTCTTCCATTTCGATAACACGTTTAGCTAGCTGTACTGATCGACCAGAAAAGTTCATGGGCTTTCATTTTATGAACCCGGTTCCGGTAATGCAATTGGTTGAACTAATTAAAGGTATAGCTACAGATCAAGAAACTTATGACAGTTGTTTGCAGGTTGTTGAGCAGTTAGGAAAAACAGCTGCTAGCGCTGAAGACTTTCCAGCGTTCATAGTGAATAGAGTTCTTATGCCGATGATAAACGAAGCCGTTTATGCATTATACGAAGGAGTTGGCTCCGTAGAGGCAATTGATACATCTATGAAACTTGGAGCAAATCACCCAATGGGTCCTTTGGAGCTCGCCGACTTCATTGGATTAGATACATGTCTAGCAATAATGAATGTTTTGCATGATGGGCTGGCAGACACAAAGTACCGGCCTTGCCCACTCATGACTAAATATGTCGAAGCTGGATGGCTTGGAAGAAAAACTAAGCGAGGATTTTATGATTATACAGGCAAACAACCAATACCATCCAGATAGATTTAGGATTTATAACCCAGCGCCAAAGTTCGTTCTCGTAACCAGCGCATAAAACCACGAGGGTCACTTTTCCAAACTGCGATTTCGTCTTGCGTAATTAAACTTCCTACGAGTGGGCTTTGGGGTTTATTCATTGCATGGACAACTTCGTAGATTAATAGGCCTTGCCTTAAAGTCGCTGATATCTGGTTTGCAATTTGGTATAGCCGCGAGTTGGATCCTGGAAAATAAATTGGCAAAACATCCGCACCAGATTTTTGGATCAACTTAGCAGTAAATGGGTTCCAGTCACCTTCCACTACATTACCAAACATTGTTTCTGATGATGCAACTTTTCCCGATGGGAAAATTACAATTACTCCACCTTTTTCCAAATGCTCCATCGCGCTTTTCCGCATCTCTAAACTTTTTATCAGAGAGTTTTCTTCATGGTCGAATGGAACTGGGATCATAAATTGATCGATTTGCTTCACGCCGGTTAAAAGTGACCTGGTGAGTATTTTATAATCAGTCCGCACTTTTCCAATTAATTCGGCCAGCACCATTCCATCAACCAAACCGTGCGGATGGTTAGCTGTAATTACCAGAGAGCCTTTTTCAGGGATTTTTGCAATTTCGTTTTGTTTGGTAAGTAAATTAATGCCAAGCAGGTCCAAAGCTTGCTTCCAAAAAGGCTGACCAACCGGAATACCCATTTTTTCGAACTGTCTTACTTTCCTAAGAAGACGTAGTTTTCCAGTTAATAACTCTAAAGTTTTAATTGTATTTCGTTGTATTGGGTTTGTGAAGGTGTTTGCATAAGAAAGCTTTCTTCTATCATAAGGCATATCCGGTTCTTGATTACTTTCGATAAACTGATCCAATTTTTGGTTTTTATTCTTCAACCTTATTTTCCGCCTAGCTATCTTCACCGAATTTGGACTTTATCAAAGTATCTAGTGCCGAAATCACTTCTTCCGAGTCTTTCCCTTGCGACATAACTTTTATTGTAGTTCCCTTTGATGCAGCTAACATGAGAAGTCCCATAATACTGCTACCAGATGCTTCCAAACCATCTTTTTCTACTGTAACTTCACATTCAAATTTTTCCACAACTTCAACAAATCTAGCAGAAGCGCGAGCATGAAGACCCTTATCATTAATTATTGTAAATACATTTGAAGAAATTGACATTAATTAACCGCTGTTTGGAATATTTTTAGCATCTAGATATTGGCGGCCAGAGCAAAGCGCTGCATTCACTGCCTCATCGATGACCAGATTTCTTGACTTAGCCAATTTAAGTAGCATAGGCAGGTTTGCCCCATAAACTATGCGTCGGTCATCAGGACGGCAAGCCAGCATAGCTAAGTTAGATGGACTCCCACCAAATATGTCAGTCACTACGACGACACCGTTTCCTCGATCCACCCTATCCGCTGCCTGACAAATTTCATCCTGTTTAGATTGTCTGTCATCCTCATTTTTTATCGATACTGCTGTTATACCTACCTGCTTTCCAACAACGTGCTCAAGCGCTGCAAGATATTCTTGCGCTAAGCCACCATGAGCAACAATTACAATACCAATCAAAAGTTATTCCCCAGTCAAACAGTAATTAAAGATCTAACCGTTCAATTTCTCTATGTTTTATTGACACATTCCAACCTGAAACTGCAAGCTTCTTTGCGACTGTTTCCGTGACAGCAACGGATCGGTGGATCCCACCAGTACAACCAAATCCGATCTCAACTGAACTTTTTCCTTCTTCCTTAAATGAAGGTAACAAAAATAAAAGCAATTTCGTGACCCTTTCAATAAACTCTGAGAATTTTGGATCACTTGCCACAAATTCGCTCACAGAAGAGTCTAAGCCTGTTTTATCTCTTAATTCATCTTGCCAATGAGGGTTTTTTAAAAATCTACAATCTAAAGTGATATCAGTACCTCGTGGTAGACCTCTTTTATATGAAAATGACTTCAATGATATTGAAAGTAAATTTACTCCTGGTTTTAAAAAGAGTTTTTGAATACTGGCCTTCAAATCGTGTGGTGTAAGCTCGGAAGTCTCAATTAAAATATCTGCTTTGTGACGAATAGGTTCCAACAAAATTAATTCTTGTTCAATTCCTTCATGAGGAGATTTTCCATCGGCGAGTGGATGTCGACGACGAGTTTCAGAATATCGTCGCAACAAAACTTCCATCGTACATGACAGATAAAATAACTCAAAATCAACGTGCTCTAGGCTTTTGAGGGACTTCAACAAACCCAACAATCCTTCCACCGAAAAATCACGGCCTCGTGTATCAAGCCCTATTGCGATTTTCTCACTTGCTTTTTTAGGCTTCAATACGGACTTAACTAAATCAAGCGGGAGGTTATCAATAGCCTCAAACCCTAAGTCTTCTAATGATCGAATAGCAGTTGTTCTACCAGCTCCAGCTGGACCTGAAACCAGTATTAATCGTATTTTCTTCTTTTCTTTAAATAGTGCCAATTTAACCACATATTTAATTCAAGATAATGTGTTACTCACTAAAACATATATTCGCGAAGCTAGATCATCCATGTTCTTACCAAAAATTGTCGGAATTTTGTACCCATCAATTTCGGTGAATCGCAAATCTGGCATACGCTCCTTTTCAGCTTCGTCCATATTTACGACCCAATCAAGACTTGTTTCAACAACCATAGGAACAGACACTAATCCAACGCCTCTTATTTCAATACTGTTTGGTAAAGAAGCCGGTTTAAAGACACGAAATTTCTTATTTTTTTTTATTAATGCACACTGGTCATCAGCAACCAATTTTGATCCCAAAGCCAGCAAATTAATAGCTAAACTCGACTTTCCTGACCCAGAATGTCCAACTATCAAAACCCCAGAACCATTAACATCCACGCAGGTGGCGTGCATTATCAGTGGACCATTAAGTGGAATTTTTATTTCCAATTTTTATACCAGTCAAAGGTAAAACTATTTTTTTACTTTAGAGGACTGTTCCTTTAGAGAGCAACTCGTTGTTCTAATCTGATAATTTCTCCGTAAGTTCTGGAACAGCCTCAAATAAATCAGCTACTAATCCAAAGTCAGCAACTTGAAAAATTGGGGCCTCTTCGTCTTTGTTGATTGCAACAATAATTTTAGAATCTTTCATCCCGGCCAAATGTTGAATTGCACCAGATATACCTACAGCCAGATACAGATCTGGAGCAACAACTTTTCCAGTTTGTCCAACCTGCCAATCATTTGGAGCATACCCACTATCAACAGCTGCACGAGAAGCGCCAACAGCCGCTCCAAGTTTATCAGCTAATTTTTCAATCATGGCAAAATCATCTTCAGAGCCTACACCACGTCCTCCCGAAACGACAATACCAGCAGATGTCAGCTCAGGACGGTCAGAGGCTTGGACTTTATCTTCTATCCAAGTAGATAGCCCTGGGTTTGAAGTAGAAGGGACCTGTTCAATGGATGCAGACCCTCCGGTCCCAGCAGCTTCAAAATTTGCAGTCCGAAAAGAGACAACTTTAATGCTATCAGAAGATGTTACTGTCTGAATAGCATTACCAGCATAAATTGGCCGCTCAAACGTGTTGCTATCCACAACATTTGTTGTGTCTGTTATAACCATAACATCAAGAAGTGCGGCAACACGAGGAAGTATATTTTTCGCTGAATTAGTCGCAGCCGCAACTATATGCTCATAATCTGAAGATAGAGCGACGATAAGATCTGCTGTGGGCTCGGCCAAACCATTGCCATAAGCATCATCATCTGCACATAGAACCTTAGAAACACCCTCAATTTGTGAAGCCGTAGACGCAGCTCCATCGCATCCAGACGACGCACATAACACTGTAACGTCTCCTAATGATTTAGCCGCAGTGACAGCTTTCGCGGTAGCGTCCAAGGATAATTCAGCTCCATTCATTTCTGCTAATAATAAAACAGCCATTACACCGCCCCTACTTCTTTTAATTTACCAACTAATTCGTCAATTGATTCAACTTTAATTCCTGCTGCTCTAGCCTCAGGTTCACCTGTTTTTACGACTGATAGACGTGGACTTGTGTCAATACCAAAATCCTCAGCCGATTTCATATCTAAAGGTTTCTTTTTTGCTTTCATTATGTTTGGCAGTGAGGCATACCTTGGTTCGTTTAAACGAAGATCGACCGTTACCACCGCTGGCATTTGCACCTTTACTGTTTGCAGTCCACCATCCACTTCTCGCGTAACAATTGCTGAATCACCTTCGACATTTAACTCTGATGCGAAAGTAGCCTGAGACCAACCCATTAATGCGGACAACATTTGACCAGTAGCATTCAGGTCATTATCTATCGCTTGTTTCCCACATATGACTAATCCAGGATTTTCTTGTTCAACAACTGCCTTGAGTATTTTAGCCACGGCAAGAGGTTCTACGTCATCGTGTACGTCATCCGCAGCTTTGACTAAAATAGCCCTATCGGCACCCATAGCTAAGCCTGTACGAAGGGTTTCTTGACACTTTTCGACTCCAATTGATACGACGATCACTTCTTCAACTTTACCCGCCTCTTTAAGTCTGATTGCTTCCTCGACCGCAATCTCATCAAATGGGTTCATCGACATTTTTACATTTGCTAGATCGACGCCACTTCCATCTGACTTGACGCGAACTTTTACGTTATAGTCTATAACACGTTTAACGGGCACCAAGACTTTCATATTCGGTTACTCCTATATTTATAGACGCTTCGGCGACTCGAATTCTTAATATTTTAAACTTATAATTTTGTAGAAGTATTAAACAGGTCAAAATCGTCACACCAAGATAATTCAACGCCGCCAGATTTATTTACATGCAAAAAATAATTACCTATTCGCGCCAGGAACCCAAAGAACGTCATCTAGTCCATTATTGTTTGCCAGCCGTGCTGCCACAAAAAACCAATCTGAAAGCCGGTTTAAAAATTTAATCGAGCTTGGATTTATCTCTTCCATAGTGGCGAGTTCAAAACCTAATCTCTCAGCGCGCCTAGCAACAGTTCTGCAAATGTGCAAATGAGCCGCCAATGTTGATCCACCGGGTAGTATAAAACTTTTGAGTGGTTCTAATTTCTCATTCATTTGGTCAATTTCACTTTCTAATCTGCTAACCTGGCCAGGAATAATTCGTAATGGTGGATATTCTTCATCCTTATCTTTTTCAAAATTTGGCCGACACAAATCTGCACCTAGATCAAAAAGATCATTCTGAATACTCATAAGGCTTTCATCCATCTTTCCATCGGAATAAAGACGCGAAACTCCAACTTGAGAATTGAGTTCGTCTACTGTCCCATAAGCTTCAACTCTCAGAGAAAACTTGGCCACACGGGCTCCGTTTCCAAGCGCCGTCTCGCCACTATCTCCAGTTTTTGTGTAAATCTTGTTCAAAATTACCATATTAATTTCCAGCTCCGCTTAAATAAACAAAGGCCAGTATCAATACAACTGCAACAAATTGAGCGACTATCCTTAATCGCATTATTTTATTTGCATATTTTTTATTGAATTCCCCACCTCGTCCAAAACCGCCTATCCCTGTTAAAAGGACAATTGCCACGACAGCCATAGAAAGGATAACCAGCACAAATAAAGGATCAGACGCCATTTTTATTCCTAGTATAATCACACCAAATATTTTGGTGTTTGTTTCTAAATCATATTAATTAACTAAAGTTAATCCAAATTATACTTTTGCAAGTATCCTATCCATTAACTCTATTGGTAGGACTGCTTTCAAAAACGCAGCTAAATAGGTGGAGGTGGTTACGTAGTAAGAGGCCTTGGGAGATTTAGCTTCCAATGCATGCATCAGCTTTTTTGTGACAGCGCTGGCAGGCAATTCAAACATGTCTTTTTTGCCATATTTATACAATCTGGGAATGAATATTTTTCTGTATTTTTCAGAAAGAGGTGACCTTTCCCAATCAATCCACTTTTCAAAATGCGGTATTGCGTTTTTACGAATATCTGAGGTGATTGGCCCTGGCTGTATCAGAATAATTTTGATTGGAGTATCACGCATTTCTATCCTAAGAGTGTGCGTTAATCCTTCCAAGGCAAATTTCGAAGCATTGTAAGCACCCCGCCAAGGCAAAGTAACAAAGCCGAGAACTGAAGAACAATTTATAATGCGTCCATGACCTTGACGCCTCATTACAGGGATAACTTTTCTGGTTAATTCGTGATATCCAAATAAATTTGTTTCAAAAAGCTGTTTCAATGCTTCAGTTGGAAGATCTTCAACCGCTCCAGGAGAGGCAAATGCCCCATTATTAAAAAGCGCATCTAGTGTTCCGTCAGTCTTTTCCAAAACTTCTTGAAGCGCCGCATTGATTGAACCCTGATTTGCATAGTCTAGCTGAACTGTCTCAAGGCCCATTTTTGAAAGACGATTGCAATCTTTTTGAGATCGACAACTGGCAAATACCCTCCATCCAGCATCTTTTAATCCAAAGGCTGCGTCATAGCCAATTCCAGAAGAACAACCTGTAATTAATATACTTTTCAAATTATTAATCTCCCCAACCGACCTAATTCATTACATTATTTAAATTGAATTTTAACTCAAAACTTACACGTGCATCAAAGTAGCGTTCGAAGATCAAAATATAACCGGTAAAAATTAAATTTTTAAATAGTTTTCTTTACCTCACCAATTTCACAATATATCACAATATCTATGAGTGAAATAGATAATGACTACAAGATAGGCCAAATTCTGACCGAACCTTTAAGGCGGGCGATTGGAGATCGCTATTTGACATACGCCCTATCAACAATCATGCATCGAGCACTGCCTGACGCTCGCGACGGACTTAAACCTGTTCATCGAAGAATTCTCTATGCAATGCGTGAACTGAAGCTAGCCTCAAATGGTGGATTTCGTAAATCTGCAAAGATTTCAGGCGATGTTATGGGGAATTATCACCCGCATGGTGATGCTGCGATCTATGATGCTATGGCTAGATTAGCACAAGACTTCAATGTCAGATACCCACTAGTTGATGGCCAAGGTAACTTTGGGAATATAGACGGTGATAATCCCGCAGCGAGCCGATATACTGAGGCCCGTATGACAGTTATAGCTGAAGCACTATTAGAGGGTTTAGACGAAAATGCTGTAGATTTTAGAGAAAATTACGACGGGACTTTAAGTGAACCAATAGTGCTTCCGGCATCCTTTCCAAACTTACTGGCAAATGGAGCAAGTGGGATCGCCGTTGGAATGGCAACCAACATTCCTCCTCATAATATCTCAGAACTTTGTGACGCTTGTTTGCACCTGATTAAAAAACCAGATGCACGTAACGAAACTTTAATTAACTTTGTACCTGGACCCGATTTTCCAACAGGCGGCGTTATTGTTGAAAGCTTGGAGTCTATACAAGAAACTTACAAAACGGGACGAGGTTCTTTTAGATTAAGAGCAAATTGGGAAGTTGAGCATCTCGATAGAGGACAATGGCAAATCATCGTCAAAGAGATCCCATATCAAGTTCAAAAGTCCAAACTAATCGAAAAATTGGCAGAATTGATACAAACTAAAAAGGTCCCTATTTTGTCAGATGTTAGGGACGAAAGCGCTGAAGATATAAGATTAGTCTTAGAGCCAAAATCAAAAAACATAGATCCTGAAATTTTGATGGGTCTACTATTTAGAAATTCAGACCTGGAAATACGTTTTTCTCTTAATATGAATGTTTTGATTGACGGGGTTACCCCTAAAGTTTGCAGTTTAAAAGAGGTTCTCAAAGCGTTTTTAGATCATCGTCGTGAAGTTTTGGTCAGACGAGCAAATCATAGACTTGAAAAAATTGATAAACGCTTAGAGGTCCTTGAAGGTTTAATAATCGCATTTCTTAACCTGGATCGGGTGATTGATATTATCCGATACGACGAGGACCCCAAAAAAGCTCTTATGTCTGAAGACTGGAGTATAGAACATCATCGTGCAACTAATGAGAGTGACTATATTTCACCAACGAATATGGATGGGGAACTGACTGAGGTCCAAGTTGAAGCGATCTTAAATATGCGCCTCCGTTCATTACGAAGACTTGAGGAAATGGTACTTAGGCGAGAACGGGATGATCTTATGCAAGAAAGGGTTGAGCTAGAAGATCTCTTAGCCGATCAGGATCAACAGTGGAACCGGGTGGCTGAACAAATTAAAGAAACGAAAAAAAAGTTTGGAAAAGAATACACAGGTGGCAGACGAAAGTCGAAAATTGATGAATACATTGAAATAGACGATGTTCCGATTGAAGCTCTCATTGAAAAGGAACCTATTACTGTAGTGTGCAGTAAAATGGGCTGGGTTAGAGCGATGACTGGGCATATCGACCTGGAAAGAGAACTAAAATTTAAAGACGGTGACGGACCAAATATAATTTTTCATGCCGAGACAACAGACCGTTTGCTTGTCTTTGGAGGCAATGGCCGTTTTTACACAATATCGGCCTCAAATTTACCCGGGGGTAGAGGAATGGGGGAACCCCTACGATTAATGGTAGATCTACCAAACGAATGTGACATTATTAATATCCATAAATACAACCAAAAGGACAACTTAATAATAGCTTCCACAGCGGGCGATGGGTTTGTAGTTCCAATGAATGAAGTATTGGCCCAAACCAGAAGCGGAAAACAGATTTTAAATGTAAAAGGAAGCGTAAAAGCGGCTGTTAGTAGAATAGTTTGTGGAGATTATGTTGCAACTGTGGGCGAAAATAGAAAAGTATTGGTTTTTGCTATAGAAGAGCTTCCTGTTATGCAACGTGGAAAAGGGGTCAGGTTGCAGAAATATAAAGACGGTGGGCTTTCGGATATAACGACATTTTCTTTCGAAAATGGATTAAGTTGGTTAGATCCTGCCGGGAGGACAAGAACTGAAACTGAGTTAGGCGAATGGAAGTCAAAAAGAGCAAGTGCTGGAAAAATGGCTCCGCGCGGTTTTCCACGAAATAATAAGTTTTGAATTTGCAGCCCAAACTACTTTAGTTAATAAAACAAGATAAGATAGCATGGGCTTTTTTTTAAAAAGAATTAAAATAGATTGTATAGATTAGAAAGTAATAAAAGTTTTATTAGGTATTATAGCAAAGTAAGCGGAGTTCTAAAATATGGTTGATATTCCCAATGTTAAAGCCGCTGAGCCTATACCTTCTCAGGTCATGTCTGAAATCACAGATCTGATGAGTAACGGTGACCTCTTTAGATATAACTCAGAAGGTTCAGCTGCTCATAGACTTGAAATTGAGTTTTCAAAAGTAATGGGTGTAAGGTACTCACTTGCCGTATCATCATGTTCTGCTGCTCTTTTTTTGGCGCTTAAGTCCCTGAACCTTCCCAGTAAAGCACGAGTGCTTATGCCAGCCTTTACTTTTGCTGCAGTTCCTTCCTCAGTCATACATGCTGATTTTATACCTATACTTTGTGAGTGCCGAGACGATTACAGACTTGATTTAATCGATTTCAAGGAAAAAATTAAAACTGCAGATGCTGTATTAATCAGTCACATGAGAGGTCACACCTCTGATATGGACATTATACTATCTGAATGCGAACAAGCAGATATCCCATTAATTGAAGATGCCGCGCACTCACTTGGGACGACTTGGAATGGTAAGAAAATCGGAACTATTGGTGATATAGGATGCTTTTCTTTTCAATCATATAAAATGCTTAACTCAGGTGAGGGTGGAATTTTCATTACTGATAATCCCGAATTGTTTGCAAAGGCAGTTATAATGTCAGGGGCATATGAGCATAATTGGATAAAACACCAAGGTGATCAGGCCAACTTCAAAAAGTGGCAAAACAAACTGCCTCTCTATAATTTAAGAATTAATAATTTATCCGCTGTTTTGATTAATTCACAGCTCCCCAAATTAAATAGCAGAATAGAAAAAGGAAGGCGTAACCATGATTTTACTGCAGAGCGCCTAAATACTTCCCCTTGGATTTCCGTACCTGAAAAGTTAACGCCAGAAGAACGTGCTCCTGACTCTATTCAGTTTAATTTGATTAACCTGGATACAGATGAGATTGATTTATTCGAAAAAATAACAAGTCAATCTGGTTTGACTGTGCAGGTTTTTGGAAGAACGAAAGATAATGCGCGTGCCTTTTGGAATTGGCAGTTTTTACCGGAAACCTTTGAGTTACCAAAAACACGAAAAATGCTAATGTCAGCATGCGACGTTAGGTTACCGTCAAGACTGACTTTAGACGAGTGTAAAGCTATTTCAGATGTTATCTTGTCTGCCATATCAACTATCAAAAGCGGCGTAGCTGCATAAGAACAAAATTTATTTAAAAATATTCGTTAAAATTATTGTTTTTGGATATAAATTAACATTTAAACTGGTACTATTGATTCATGAAAAAATAAGGCTCAGTTAAATTGAGTTATTTTGTAAAGGATTTTGACTATGGATGGAACGCCTCGTGACAATGATATTTCTAAAATAGTTGAAGCTGATCGTGCCCATATTTGGCATCATTTAATTCAGCATAAGCCATTCGAGACAAACGAACCTCGCATTATAGTTGAAGGCAAAGACATGCGGGTTTGGGACCAAAATGGCAAAGAGCACATAGATGGTGTATCAGGAGGTGTATGGACAGTAAATGTTGGCTATGGAAGAGAACGGATAGCTAACGCCGTACGGGATCAATTATTAAAACTAAACTACTTTGCTGGTGCTGCTGGATCAGTCCCCGGTTCAATCTTTGCCGAAAAACTTATCGAAAAAATGCCAGGCCTAAGCCGAGTTTATTACTGTAATTCTGGTTCAGAGGCGAATGAAAAAGCCTTCAAGATGATCAGACAGATTGCACACAAACGTTATGGTGGTAAAAAAAATAAAATACTTTACCGAGATCGCGATTACCATGGGACAACTATTTCGACCCTTTCAGCAGGCGGGCAAGATGAAAGAAATGCACAATATGGCCCATATACCCCCGGATTTATCCGTGTGCCGCACTGCTTAGAGTACCGTGCACAATGGGATTTAAGCGGCGAAGAATATGGTCGCCGGGCGGCAGATGCAATCGAGGAGGTGATTTTAGCCGAAGGTGCTGATACGGTTGGAGGCCTATGTCTTGAACCAGTGACTGCAGGCGGCGGGGTCATAACGCCTCCACCGGGTTATTGGGAACGTGTTGCTGAAATTTGCCAAAAATATGAAATTTTATTGCACATTGATGAGGTCGTGTGTGGAGTTGGACGTACTGGAAAGTGGTTTGGATATCAAAACTTTGGGATAAAACCAGATATGGTAACTATGGCGAAAGGGGTAGCATCCGGCTACGCTGCAATAGCTTGTTTGGTAACGACGGAAACTGTTTTTGAAATGTTCAAAGACGATGCCAGCGACCCGATGAACTATTTTAGAGATATATCAACCTTTGGGGGGTGCACGGCCGGCCCCGCAGCTGCGATCGAAAACATGAACATTATAGAAGAAGAAAATCTCCTTGATAATACATTAGCAATGGGAGATCGATTAATGGCGAACTTACGAGATTTAAGTGAAAAACACGAAGTCATCGGTGATGTAAGAGGCGCGGGTCTATTTTGTGGTGCAGAGCTTGTCTCAAATCGACGAGACAAAGCACCAGCGGACGAAAAGATGGTGCAAGCTGTTGTGGCTGACTGTATGGCGCAGGGAATTATTATTGGAGCGACCAATAGATCGTTACCCGGGTTGAACAATACACTTTGCTTCAGTCCAGCCTTGATAGCGACCTCTGATGATATAGACGCTATTACGGATTCAGTGGATATAGCTTTAACGAATGTTTTTGGGTAATTTTTTCGATAGTATAATCGACGAGATTCAAGTGTAGCTAGATAAAGCTATAAGCAGACCTGGAGTAAGATCTTGTTGCTGACGTATGATTTAATTTCCTTAAGCACAGCTTTATAGCATTTTTTACGATTTATCATGGCAATACCTGTAGAAAACTTTTTTCTAGATAATACAACCCAAGGTACGCTCCAAACCAAAGTTCAGCAAATGATTGCTTCTGGAATTTTGTCAGGTAGATTTGAACAAGGAGAAAAACTCCCTTCAACCAGAAAACTCGCAAATCACCTTGGCGTGAGCAGAATTACCGTTTCGTTAGCCTTTAACGAACTCCAGTCTAATGACTATCTCACCTCCAAAGATCGTTCTGGATTTTATGTTTCAGCAAATGCCCCTCCGCCACCATCATTTTCAAAAAATATTGGGCGCCAAGACAAAGTAGACTGGTCAAAGATGATCGGACAGAAATTTAGCATAGATAACTGGCCATCAAAGCCCCAAAATTGGTCATCATTCCCATACCCTTTTATATATGGACAAACGGACCCTAGTCTTTTTGACCACTCTAATTGGCGGCAGTGTGCACTTATGGCATTGGGTGCGAAGGATTTTAGTTCGTTGACTTCTGACTACTACGATCAAGACGACATTGAATTGATAGAATTTATCCTAAGGCACTCTCTGCCACGACGTGGCATTACCGCGAGCACGGACCAAGTTTTAGTTACAATGGGGGCACAAAATGCTTTATGGCTTGCAGCCCAGGTCTTATTAAATCAGCGACGAACCGCTGCAATTGAAAACCCATCTTATCCACCGTTAAGAGATATTCTAGAACAATCCCGATGCCATGTTGCACCTGTAAATTTGGATGAGCATGGAATAATCCCGGATGAAATTCCAAAAAAAACATCAGTAATATTTACTACGCCCAGTCATCAATGCCCAACCACAATTACAATGCCCTTGAATCGCAGACGGCAACTATTAGAAATTGCGAGCCAACTAGATGCACTTGTTGTTGAAGATGATTATGAGTTTGAAATTTCATCAAAGAAATCGGCCTCACCCGCTTTGAAGTCTCTGGATAGTGAAGGAAGAGTGATTTACGTTGGATCTTTTTCGAAATCGTTATTCCCTGGGCTCCGTTTGGGATACCTTGTAGGGTCTGCTCCATTTATAAGCGAAGCAAGAGCTCTCAGGGCGAGCGTGCTTCGTCATCCACCTGGGCATATACAAAGAACAGCAGCCCATTTTTTGAGGTTGGGCCACTACGATGCTTTGATAAACAGGATGGCCAAACAATACAGTATCAGAAGATCTATAATGGCAAATGCAATACAAAAACATCAATTAGAA
Source organism: uncultured Marinovum sp. (assembly GCA_964390655.1). Classification (GTDB taxonomy): domain Bacteria; phylum Pseudomonadota; class Alphaproteobacteria; order Rhodobacterales; family Rhodobacteraceae; genus Salinivivens. The sequence continues at coordinate 3,962 of CAYMIR010000016.1, read as the reverse complement.
ATAGCTGGGAATACCTCTCCTGAAGGTGGCTCTTCTTTTTGGATGAAAATACCTAAAGAACTGGATACGGATATGCTTTCCACCAAGCTAAGGACAAAGGGCGTTTTGATTGAACCAGGAAAAAATTTCTTTGCACCCCCTAACCAACCCAAAAATTATTATCGTTTAGCCTTTTCATCCATAAATGAAGAAAAAATCGATGCAGGAATAAAGCTCTTAGCGAGCGATATTAAAAAGTTGATGGTTTAGGATCAATCTGGATATAATTTGGTTGTTAAACTGGCTCTAAACTTTTAAACAATACAAGTCTATATCAGACAGAATTATAAAATTTAGCCAACTTAAATTACCTGCAGGAGAAGAATTATGAAAATGACTACCGAAGAAGCATTTGTAAAAGTACTTCAAACTCACGGCATAGAGCACTCGTTCGGGATCATAGGGTCAGCAATGATGCCCATATCGGATTTATTTCCGAAAGCAGGAATTAAGTTCTGGGATTGTGCTCATGAGGGAAGTGCTGGGATGATGAGTGATGGCTACACCCGGGCCACAGGCAAAATGTCAATGATGATTGCACAAAATGGCCCAGGTATTACAAACTTTGTTACCGCCGTGAAAACAGCATATTGGAATCATTCACCGCTTTTATTGGTAACTCCTCAAGCGGCTAACAAGACCATAGGGCAAGGTGGTTTCCAAGAAGTTGAGCAAATGAAACTATTTGAAGATATGGTTTGTTATCAGGAGGAGGTTCGAGACCCTTCAAGAGTGGCAGAGGTCTTAACGAGAGTAATAGCGCAGGCCAAGAGACAGTCAGCGCCTGCGCAACTTAATATCCCTCGAGACATGTGGACGAAAGTTGTAGATATAGACATTCCTGAACCTATTGAGTTTGAGCACTCGAGTGGTGGAGGCAAATCAGTTTCCGATGCAGCAAGTTTATTAAGTGAAGCGAAAGCCCCGGTCATTTTAAACGGAGCTGGCGTAGTGTTATCAAAAGGTGGAATAAATGCCTCCATGAAGTTGGCTGAACGTTTGGATGCACCAGTCTGCGTTGGCTACCAACACAATGACGCATTTCCAGGAAATCATCCTCTTTTTGCAGGTCCACTGGGTTACAACGGTTCAAAAGCTGCTATGCAGTTGATCAAAGAGGCAGATGTAGTGTTGTGCTTGGGAACAAGGCTAAACCCATTTTCTACACTTCCAGGCTACGGTTTGGAGTATTGGCCATCAGAAGCAAAAATTATTCAGGTCGACATAAATCCTGATCGTATTGGCTTAACTAAGAAAGTCTCAATAGGAATAGTCGGCGATGCAGGCAAGGTGGCAACGGATATTTTCTCTCAATTGTCTGAGACGGCTGGCGATTCAAATCGTGAAGCTCGGAAAGTTAATATTGCAGAAACAAAATCAAAATGGGCGCAGCAACTTTCTTCAATGGATCATGAAGACGATGATCCAGGAACAACCTGGAACCAAAGGGCAAGAGCAGACAAGCCTGACTGGATGAGCCCTCGGATGGCTTGGCGAGCAATTCAAACAGCCCTCCCAAGAAATGCCATTATTTCATCAGATATTGGGAACAACTGCGCTATAGGTAATGCCTATCCCAGTTTTGAAGAGGGGCGAAAATATTTGGCACCTGGGCTTTTTGGGCCGTGTGGTTATGGGCTTCCATCAGTTGTAGGTGCAAAAATAGGTTGCCCCGATGTACCCGTTGTGGGGTTCTCTGGTGACGGAGCTTTCGGAATAGCCGTTAATGAACTTACGGCAATTGGTAGAGGAGACTGGCCTGCTGTTACGCAGATTGTTTTTCGTAATTACCAATGGGGAGCAGAAAAGCGCAATACAACTCTTTGGTATCAAGACAACTTTGTTGGAACTGAGCTAAATTATGAAGTTTCTTATGCAGGGATCGCAGAAGCTTGTAACTTGAAGGGGGTCGTAGCAAGAACTATGGATGATCTTACGGCTGCTCTTAATCAAGCGATTAAAGATCAAATGGAAAATGGAGTTACGACTCTTATTGAAGCAATGATTAACCAAGAGCTAGGCGAACCATTCAGACGAGATGCGATGACAGCACCAGTGGCAGTGGCGGGAATAGATGCCAAGGATATGCGACCTCAACAAGTATAGTTAAGACTATGAGCTCTTCTAGGATGAAACATAAGCTACCTTTAGAAATCTTAGAAGAGCTAGCTACAAATCAAAAACCGATAATAGTGATGAGCGAAGGCAGCGAACCCCGAATAATTACTGGGGCAGCTGCAGCTTTCGATACAGGAATGTGCCAAATTGTTCTGCTTGGTAATGAAATAATTATCAAAACAGAATGTAAAAAATTGGGTATGGAATTACCTTCTGGTATAAAGATCATTGATCCAGAAAAATCAGACCTGCTTGTTGAATTCGAAAAAGAGTATTTAAATCTGCGTAAGAAAAAAGGAATTTCAGCTAAGGAGGCACAACGTAAAATAAAAGAACCCTTAAATTTTGCAGCTTTGATGGTCAGGCTAGGACATGCTGCCGGCACGGTTGGCGGTGCGGTAGAAACTACTTCCAATGTTGTTCGCGCTGCAATACAGATTATTGGAAAGTCTGATGATGTACAAATTATTTCTAGCTGTTTTTTAATGTACCCTAAAATTAATTACCCAATGGTTTATTCTGATTGCGGACTAGTCATAGATCCCACGGAAGATGAACTCGCTTCAATAGCCGTTATGGCCGCGGACTCATGTAAAAATCTACTGCAAGTAGAACCCCGATTGGCTATGTTATCTTTTTCAACAAAAGGTAGCGCAAGTCATTCAAAAGTTTCTAAAGTGGTAGCAGCAACAAAAATCGTAAAAACAAAAAATCCTGAAATTCAAATTGACGGCGAATTGCAGTTCGATACAGCCATTTCTCCTGAAATTGCAAAATCAAAAACTGACGGCTCCCCAACAGCAGGCAAGGCAAATGTAATGATATTTCCAAACCTTGATGCTGGAAATATTGGGTATAAAATTACACAAAGGCTAGCAGGCGCAGAAGCCATTGGGCCAATTCTACAGGGCTTGGCCAAACCAGCAAATGATCTATCAAGAGGATGTAGTAGCGCTGACGTCACTCAAATGATAGCTGTAACGATATTACAGGCTAATCACTCACAGTAATGTTTGGAACATTAGCTTTAGATAACTCTGATTTAGTAATATTAATTTTAATTTGCTTTTTTGCTGGGCTAATAAGAGGATTTTCAGGTTTTGGTTTATCAGCCTTTGTGATGTCCTTGGCACTGACAGTAATTCCACCTATTGAATTAATTCCAGTATGTTGGTGGATGGAATTTTTTGCTAGTGTTTTTATGATCAAAAACGGTTGGAGAGACTCTGATAAAAAAATATCGATCATGCTATGGTTTGGAGCGATTTTTGGATTGCCAATAGGTATTTTCTTAACAACAATTTTAGATTTCCAAACTAGTAAAATTATTGCTTTAGTTTTGATATTGATTTTAGCGTCAATTTTATTGAACAATTTCAAAATTAAATTTTTATCAACAGAAGTAGGCACAATCTCGTCAGGTGTTTTTGCGGGAGTTGCTACGGGTTTAGCAAGTATTGGTGGGATGATCGTGGCCACCTATGTCTTGGCCAGTCAAAATTCTGCTAGACGAATGAGAGCGTCGCTAGTTCTGTATATATTGCTAAATTCTATCACAACTTTTATTTTCTTATTCATATTCGACGTAATGGATCAAAAGGCATTTATGCGAGGCGTTTTATTAGCTTTTCCCTCCTCTATTGGGGTTGTACTAGGATCAATTTTGTTTATGCAGAAACTAGAGGAATATTATCGCCCCTTTTCACTGGGATTGCTGATATCATTTTCTTTAGTCGGATTAATCCGGTTTATAGGGTGAGTAAATAACAATGAAAGATCAGCCATACTTAGAAACTTCTCCAAAA
>CAYMIR010000015.1:0-18749 GCA_964390655.1 uncultured Marinovum sp. | reverse complement strand
CTCACAGTAATTAAATCTTCCGAAAATTTTTGAGCGTCTGAGGGCATCTCTCCATCAAGAATTCTGGCTTGCTCAAAAAGAACTCTACTCAAAGCTTTTTGTACATCCATAGACTTCTTTGGTAATTTTTTAATTAGTTCGTGGCTTGTATTAATTTCAAGTACCTTTTTAGTCCCCTCGTATTCGGGATTTTGGGCTTTTAGGATTCGCTCTAAATTAAAATCTAAACCGCCCTCACTGGCAACCAGTCTAACTGGACTGTCAACTAGACTTGTTGATTCAACCACATCCGCCACCAAATCCTCTATGTGAGATTTGATTAACTCAATGGTTCCTTTTGCCGCTTTGGATTTTTTAGGTGCCTTGGTTTCTTTTGACCCAATCTCCGATAAATCGTATGTGTCTCTGGAGATTGATATAAATTTTTTATCATTAAACTGCGCCATCTGGGACATCCAAAAGGCATCTATAGGGTCAGTCATCAAAAGCACATCTATGTCCTTAGATTTGAAACCCTCTAAGTGTGGGCTTGAAAGCGCTTGCTTAAGAGTATCTGCCGTCAAATAATAAATTGCCTCTTGCCCATCCGCCATATTTTCCAGATATTCTTCCATTGTAATATTTTCATTTTTTTTGTTAGAAAAAACTCTGATTATTTCTATGATTTTGTCTCTATTCTCAAAATCTTCATACAACCCTTCTTTGATAACTTTGCCAAACTGAGACCAAAAAGCGTCGTACTCTTTAGGATCTTTTTTGAGTTTTTTCTTAAGCTCTGAAAGAACTTTTTTTGTTATTGACTTTGAAATTTTTCTTAATACTGGACTGTTTTGGACAAGCTCACGGCTCACATTTAAATCAAGGCTAGTCGTATCTAAAATACCCTGCACAAATCTAAGCCATGTTGGAATTATTCCATCTATGTCCTTGCTGATAAATACTCGATTTATATATAAGCTTACCCGAGTTTTACGCTCCGGTTCAAAAAGATCAAATGGCGCTGTTTTAGGAATAAATAGTAAGTTGGTAAAATCAATCGAACCTTCAGTTTTATTATGAATTTTAAGATATGGCTCATCGAATGCGCCAAACGTACTTTTAAAAAATTCTGTATATTCTTCATTTGTTATAGAACTGCTTGAGCGAGTCCAAAGAGCTTCCGCACTATTGGCCTGCTCAGCTTCATTTTTATTATCTTTTATGTTTATAGGAACAGTAATATGATCTGAATATTTTTTTACTAGAGTTTTTAATTTTGCCAAATCTAGATAGTCTTTAGCGTCTTTTCTTAAAAATAATTTGATAGAAGTGCCAACATTTCGAGATTGTTCGCTACCGGAAATATTAAAGCCATTTTGACCGTCACTTTCCCAAATAAAAGCTTCTGACGTTCCTGCCTTTGTTGAAGTTACGACGACCTTTTCAGCAACCATGAATGCTGAATAAAACCCAACTCCAAACTGTCCAATCAGTGTTTTTGCTGCATCTTTCGTATTATCACTGTCGGATAATTCCTCTAAAAATGATGACGTACCTGATTTAGCGATTGTGCCTAGAGTTTCAGCAAGTTCTTTTTCAGCCAAACCAATCCCGGTATCGGTAATTTCGATGGTCTTTTGTTTTTTATCGATTTCAATTTCAATTGTATCGTTTGATTTATTTAAAAGAGCAGGGTTGGTTTGGCCGGAGAATTTTCGCTTGTGGATAGCATCTGATGCATTTGATAAAAGTTCTCTTAAAAATATGTCGCGATCTGAGTAAAGTGAATTGATGACTATATTTAAGATTTTTCCTGTGTCGGCTTCAAAACCCTGTGAATATTCGCTCATTATTTCCTCCAAAATTCGACACTGATTTAATACCTTAAATCAAAATTTCAAGCACTTATATCAATTATAATAAGCGGTGACTTACAACTTTAGTCGGCATAGCGACTAAATTCATTCTTTTGAACCTGGTAGTGTTTGATATTTGCTCAAGAACATGAAATTAATCTCATCAAAAATATTTAAAAATTTAATTGCATGTTAACTTTCGCCATTTCTGTATTTCTGTTAATCGTCACGCCAGGGCCAGGTGTCTTGAGTACGGCTGGTTTTGGTGCTGCATATGGTTTCAAAAAGTCATTGAGTTATGTATTTGGATTGTTTCTTGGCACAAATTTAGTTTTTTTAGCTGTTGCTTCAGGCTTGATAGCAGTCTTACTTTCAATCCCTTCGCTTAGGGTTTTTTTATTAATTCTATCAACGTGCTATCTTTTTTATTTGGCTTCAAAAATTGCTTTAGCGGGTTCAAATATAGCATTTATAAAGGCTAAAGCCGCTCCTGGAATTACTTCGGGTGTTTTACTTCAAGTGATCAACCCAAAAGCGTATGTGGTAAATACTACTTTTGTATCTGGTTTTGCTTTCTATCAATCAAATTTTGCTATCGAATTAATTATGAAATTTTTTATTATTAATGCGATCTGGATCCCATTACATTTAATCTGGTTATATGCCGGTACTATTTTACACGACTTAAACTTATCCAATAAAAATCAAAGGATAATAAATCTAATGCTATCGTTTTCTATGATTGCCGCCGTTGTGATTTCCATTTTATATTCGTTTTAAGATATGGGTTTATCTGATTGGTTAATACTGGCTATGGTTTGTTTGGCTGGGGCAGCATCTCCAGGACCAAGTGTAATTTTATTGATAAATTCTGTTATCAAAGACGGTGAGAAAGCAGGTGTGGCGTTCGGCATTGCCCATGGACTTGGAATATTTGTCTATTCTGCATTGGTTGCTTCTGGATTAATAATTCTTCTTTCAGTCGCTCCTTGGGTTTCTATTTCTCTAGAATTTGCTGGTTTATTGTTTTTGCTATGGCTCTCGATTTCAATGATCAGAAATAGTTTTCAAAAGGTAGCGATCGATGAGATAGCCGCTGACCCTTTGCCGGCGCCACTGTTTGAATATGTCCGTAACGGATTTTTAATTGTTTTTCTAAATCCTAAAATAGCAGCCTTTTACTTGGCTATATTCAGCCAGTTTTTAGATGCTGCATCTAATTTCGAGCATAAATTTTTAATGGTGGTTACTGCAACAGTGATAGATGGATTTTGGTATATATTATTAACTTTTGTTATAGCTGTACCAAAATTTATAAAATTTTTTAAGTTAAGTGCGAAGAAAATTGAATTTTTCTTGGGTATTTCGCTCCTTCTTGTTAGTTTTTTATTAGCTATTAAAATGGTAGTGTTAGTTTTTTAGACCCTGATAGGAGGACTTTCAAATGGCGAAGTTGAAAAAGCTGACCATTTTCTAAGGTAACAATGTAAATGGATAATCTTTTACATCCCAATAGTGAATTCATTCAAAGGTGCCCAAGGTGCTCAGCACCTCTAAAAACCATTGTGGTTCACGGTCATGAAGCCTGTAGTGTATGCAGATCAAATATCGTAGAATGCTGCACGGGTGACACATGTAGCACAGATTACAACTTGGCAATTGGTTATGAAAGAGCTTAGTATTGAATTACTAGATTTTTTGATCGTATTTACAAATGAAACTTGAATTTCACCATATTAACTTTGTTTCCGAAGATGTAAGTAAGTTACACGGTTTTTACACAAAAATTTTGCAATTAGATAATATACCAATAGAAAATTTTCCACGGACTCAAGAGACGGACGACGTCGGATATAGCGGTGAAATAAAGTTTGCAACAGATGGCTCCATGCAAATGCATTTAGCAGAAAAAGATCTGAATGTTTCTGCAAAGCATAAAATGCACATAAATCCTGTCGAAAAAGGTCATATTGCTTTTAGAACTGATGATCTAAAGACTTTTTTAAAGATACTTGAAGAAAACCAAATTCCATATGCAGACTATGGTACGACTTTCGCAAAAGAATGGCGCCAGGTTTTTTTCCATGACCCTGAGGGGAATATAATCGAAGTTCACGAAAAAATTGATTAGAATTATTTATGGTGCCAACCAGGATCCACGCCAGTTAGTCTTTTTCGTAAATAAGGCTCGCGTGTGACGAGCCCCCAAATGCGTTAGATCCATTTCTTTAATATTTACTTGTATTACGCAAAATCTTTCAAATTTTGCCGGTTTTTCATAAGCAAAAGAAGAATGTATTTTGGTGCCGGGTATGGGTAGGGTCCCGTATGATATTCGAGAAATGTTTGGCGTTTTTTTCCACTGTTCTTCGACTACATTTCCCACTTTAATCTCGGAATTTGCTTTGATGCGAACTTGTAATTTATTTGATGGAAACCAGATGTGAATACCAACATTTTGGTTCAATTTTAATTCTTCAACTTTTTTACTTTCGACATCGGTATGGACTTCAAGACTTGATGCCTTTTGATCGGCGTGTCGTAAGACGACCGTTCGCAGTTCTGGCATTCCAAGCAATCCTACTGTTCCAAAAGTTGGATGGCGAGCTGGAGATTTTTTGTCAACTGTTCCCCTAATAATTAAACGCCAAGCATATTCATACATCGCTTTGAGGTCATTAAACTCATCCTTCATCGGTCAATTCCTAATTTTGCACCTTTAAATTGTATTTTTTTAATATTTGAAGGAAAGGAACCGAGGCATTCAATGATTTGAAAAATAATAGAAAGCCTAAAATTTTTCGTTGTATAAATACGAAGTCTCCATTGAGTAATTTTTTAGGTATCATTTTTTCGAATTTTTGCAGGTTTTCCGCTTCTAAAAGATCAAATATTTTAGAATTGGAAAAATTAAAATTTTCATTGGTCTTCAGTTCAACAATTATCGTATCAAGCAAGTCATTTATTAAATGATCTATGTCTTTATCTATTTCGGTTGGCAAAAATCCAAAATTAAAGAGAGAGGATTTTATTTTCTCTCGATCTAATGTTAACCCGATGTCGAGTAACGCTGCGTACAATTCTCTTGTTTCGTCTGATACTTTTGAACAAGAACCAAAATCTAGTAATATAATTTTCTCTTCATCACGTTTGATTAAGAAATTTGCAAGATTAGGATCGGTTTGCACAAACTGGAAGATAAAAATTTCATCCAATAGTAATTCAATTAATTTCTTAGCTAACTTATTTTTTTCTGATGTTTCAAATAAAATTTCAGAAGATAATTCAGAGCCTTCCTCAAAAGACATTGTTAAAATTTCATCTGTAGAAAGGTTTTCTAAAACTTTTGGTAATTGAAGATGGTCCTTAGTGCAGCATAGCTCTGAATACTTTTTAATATTTTCTGCCTCTAATCTGTAATTGCTCTCCATTAGCAGCTGCTCTTCACATAATTGCAAATAATGGTCTACGTTGAAATCTGGAGGTAATATTCCCAATTTATTAACAAGAAATCTCAATGACTTAAGATCATTTTTAATGGTTGCACGAATATTAGGGAATTGGACTTTAATTGCGACCTCTAGGCCGTTTTTTAGCACAGCCTTGTGGACTTGTCCTATGGATGCTGAGGCAAAAGGTGCTACCTCAAAGCTATCAAAATTTTTTAACCAGCCTTGTCCCCAATTTCTATCCAAAATTTTCTTAACTTGACGGGGCGGCATAGAGTAGCCTGAAGATCTCAGTTGCTTAATTATTTTTGAAAGTTCGGGGGTCAATACTAATTTTTCATCTATAGAGACAAGTTGACCAAATTTCATAGCTGCGCCGCGAAGTTGTTTTAAGGTTTCAACTGTTGCATGGATATTTTTCGTTGATAAAAGTGATTTGTTTACATTAACAGATTTTCCTTTGAAAAGATCAGAGATTATATCTCCCGATGTTTGTAATCCAACCTTTATTAATAGGTTTGTTGTCTTAAGGTTTCTTTCGAATAAAGAACTTGGCAACCGTTTTGGTCTGCTTGATTTTTCAATACTGTCTGTCATGTGTTTATAGTTTTTACCAAGTGCGCACAAATGCAATTCACATTTAATCTAGAGCCGAAAATAATATCTCAATAATTTTGGTAACAATATGTTGGAACAAAAAAACCTTCCAGCTGGAAGGTTTTCTTGCACAGATCAGGGGGAGGATCAATCTGTGGAATGTGATCATCATTTGATGACCAACAGTTTATAAAAAAAAAGTAGGGCGTGCCGAACTGCTAAACCACCATAACTTTAGCATAGTCGGTATGCGTTGAGCGCATGGCGAATAAAATGTTGGTTTAATGTTATTTAAATGTTGTGAAATAAAATTTAAAAAATAATTTCTGATGCAATAAATAAGATGCATGGTTAAATTGAAATATTTAAATTGAGGTTTCTCAGATTATCTTAAATTTAATCATTTATTTGTTGCTCCAATTCGTTATCCTCATAAAGAAAAAGGCCTTGTAAGTATTTATTTTAAGGCTAAATCTGTCATCACGTAAGGGAGAATTTATTTATGAAAAGAAATTTAGGAAAATTTGTTGCCTTAGCACTGGGATTAGGTTTGGCAACTGAGACATTCGCAGAAGAATGGAATGTATCAACTTGGGGAAAGCGCCGCGCTTTCACTGAGCATATTGAAAAATTAGCAGAACTTGTATCGGCTAAAACAAATGGTGAGTTCACAATGAACGTGAGCTATGGTGGCTTATCGAAAAACCGTGAAAATTTAGATGGTATTTCGATTGGTGCTTTTGAAATGGCGCAGTTTTGCGCGGGATACCATCGCGATAAAAATAGAGCAATAACTGTGCTTGAGCTACCGTTCTTGGGTGTTGAAACGCTAGACCAGGAGGTCGCTGTCAGTCATGCCGTATATGATCATCCAGCTGTAAAAGATGAAATGGCTCAGTGGAATGCAAAAATCATTATGACATCTCCAATGCCGCAATACAATTTAGTTGGAACAGGCGAACCAAGAGATACCTTAGCGGATTTCGATGGAATGCGTGTTCGTGCGACAGGCGGATTAGGCGCTGCTTTTAAAGCTGTTGGAGGAGTTCCAACTTCAGTTACTGCTACAGAAGCGTTCCAAGCAATGGAAAGTGGTGTAGTGGATACAGTGGCTTTTGCTCAGCATGCACACTTATCGTTTGGCACAATAAACCAAGCTGATTGGTGGACAGCAAACCTTAACCCAGGAACTGTAAATTGTCCTGTTGTCGTCAATATTGATGCATACGAGGGCTTATCTTCAGCTCACCGGGAAGCGCTTGACAGTTCAATCGACGAAGCTATTGCGCATTACCTAGACAATTATGGTGATCTTCTAGAAAAATGGGATGGCATCTTAGTTGAAAAAAATGTGAAAAAAGTGATGATTGACGCGGCGGTCATAGAAGAATTCAAAGCTGCAGCTGCGGTGCCAGCTAGAGATGCATGGATTGCTGATATGTCTGCACAGGGTTTGCCTGCACAGGAGTTATATGATCTTGTTCAGTCTACTTTAGCAGCGGCTAAGAAATAAAATCTGGGGGCCTGCTGGCCCCCATTTATAGTTTCCGATTATATTTGCTTTTAACCTTAGTGGAAAAGATAACTGAATTATGGCAGGAAACGCATCGGTTTTAGAGGATAACTCAACTCTCAGTAAGTTGGATAAAAACCTCTTAAAGGTTGAAAAGGCTTTCGCTTTAATTTCGGGGTTTGCAATCTTTTTGTTGATGGTTTTAGCTGTTCGCTCTGTTGGTGGACGAGAGTTTTTTGAGTGGCCTTTAAACGGTTATGTCGATTGGATTATGCAGTTGATGCCACTTATTGCCATATTAGCGGTAAGTTTTGCAATGAGAGATGGCACTCACATTCGTATGGATATTTTTGTATCCAAACTTTCAGGGCGAATGCTTTGGGCATTTGAGTTGCTTACTACCAGCATAGTATTAATTTTGATGTTGTTATTGGTATGGGGAAGTTGGTCACATTTCGATCGTGCTTTTGATTGGAATGCCCCGTTTTTCAGTCGCGATAGCACAATAGACATTGGGCTTCCAATCTGGCCTTCAAAAATATTAGTTCCAATTGGGTTCGCCATTTTAAGTCTACGGCTTTCATTACAGAGCTATGGTTTTGCCCGCGCATTGATTTTTGGTCTCAGCAAACCTGTTGCTGTTCCGTTAGTAAGAGATGCGGCTACCCAGGCGGCAGCAGAGGCCGATAACTTGATAAATAAGGGCTGATTGATAGATGGATCAAATACAGATTGGTCTTTGGGTTACTGCTGGTTTGCTCGTAATGGTTGTAATGGGGATGCGTGTGGCCTTTGCAGCAGCTTTGGCAGGCGTTGTTGGATTAATCCTAATTTTTTGGGCGAAGAAAGACTTTGATCCTGAAAAATTTGGTTGGGCATTAACTGTAGCAGTGAAACAAGCAGGACAAGTGCCGCACTCAAAAGTTGCAAGCCATGAATTAAGTTTAATTCCTACCTTTATTTTAATTGGATATCTTGCATACTATGCTGGTTTAACTCACTCATTATTTGAAGCTGCTAAACGTTGGATTGCCTGGCTTCCAGGAGGATTAGCTGTATCTACTATTTTTGCCACAGCCGGGTTTGCTGCAGTTTCGGGAGCGTCTGTAGCTACAGCTGCGGTATTTGCAAGGATAGCCATACCTGAAATGCTAAAAATTGGTTACCGCAAAGAATTTGCTGCTGGTGTTGTTGCAGCGGGTGGCACACTTGCATCACTTATTCCTCCATCTGCTATTTTAGTTATTTATGCGATTATTGTTGAGCAGAATGTTGGTAAACTTTTACTAGCTGGATTTATTCCTGGAGCGTTTTCTGCAGTAATTTATGGTATTTTGATTGTAGGTATTGCCATGATTTTTAAATCAGTAGGACCACCGGTAGGAGGGTTTACCTTAAGACAAAAACTAGAAAGCCTTCCTGGTGCGTTACCAATTGTGGCAGTAATCGTGATTATTATATGTTTTGTCTATAATCCATTTGGCGAGGATGCTTGGGGTACGCCAACTGAGGGTGGAGCAATTGGAGCGTTCATAGTCTTTTGTATGGCGCTGTGGAAAAAAATGCGGTGGGTCGAATTTAAAGAAGCTTTGATAGAAACCGCAAAACTTACAGTCATGATTTTTACAATCATTTGGGGTGTTTTAATCTATGTTAGGTTTCTGGGTTTTGCAGATTTGCCGGGTGTATTTTCAGATTGGATCACTTCATTGAATGCCTCGCCAATGATGATTTTGATATGTATACTTCTTGCCTATGCTATTCTTGGTATGTTTATGGATGCCATTGGTATGCTACTTCTAACACTACCCGTGGTTTATCCTGCAGTCATGGCACTCAATGGAGGCGAAGACGTACTGGCATCTGAGAGTGCTTTTGGAATGTCAGGGGAAATGTGCGCAATTTGGTTTGGTATTTTAGTCGTTAAAATGGCAGAGTTTTGCCTAATTACTCCTCCCATTGGATTAAACTGTTTTGTCGTTGCAGGAGTAAGAGATGACATTACAGTTCAGGATGTTTTTAAAGGTGTTACACCGTTTTTTATTGCAGATGCTTTTACCATTGCTGGTCTGGTTGCATTCCCAGGCATTGTGCTTTGGTTACCATCTTTAGCGTAAATAAAAGTGCTTCAAATTTTTTTTATAGATCAAATTTCAATTGTTCCCGATAAAAATTGAATTTGCTATTAGGTTGTCAAATATTGATTTTATGAATAACTGATTGAAAATTTAGTCGAGAGTATGATCATGTCGAGTGAGAATGAATACCTAGTCCCAGATGTGTGGGCGTGGGAGGAAGAAAGCGGTGGTACCTTTGGTTCGATAAATAGACCGATAGCTGGAGCAACCTTTGATAAACCATTACCTATTGGAGAGCATCCGCTACAATTGTATTCTCAGGGGACACCGAACGGTGTAAAAGTGACTGTTTTGCTAGAAGAGCTTCTAGATGCGGGATATCAGGAAGCTGAGTACGATGCTTGGTTAATAAATATCGGCCAGGGAGATCAGTTTTCCAGTGGTTTTGTTGGGGCTAATCCAAATTCAAAAATACCGGCTCTGGTAGATTATTCCGAAAAAGATCCTCAGAGAATATTTGAAAGCGGTTCTATACTTTTTTACCTCGCGACTAAGTTTGGCGCCTTTTTACCTTCTTCCGCGTCAGAGTACACCGAGATGATGTCTTGGTTGTTTTGGCAGATGGGGAGTGCTCCATATTTGGGTGGAGGGTTTGGTCACTTTTTCGTCTATGCTCCAAAGAAATTTAAATATCCAATAAATCGTTATTCTATGGAAGTTAAGCGACAGCTAAGTGTTTTAGATAACAGGTTGGCAGATTGTGAATTTATTTCAGGTTCAACCTATTCGATTGCTGATATGGCTATTTGGCCGTGGTATGGCCGTTTAGCTTTGGGAAGGCAGTATGGAAAAGCAGGACAGTTCTTAAATGTGTCTGAGTATACCCATGTTGTAAGGTGGGCGACTGGAATTGAAGCCCGCGCAGCTGTAAAAAGAGGGGAAATGGTAAATCGAACTTCTGGAGACCTATCTGGCCAATTGAGAGAACGCCATTCTAAACAAGATTTTAAATTGAATACCGGGGATAAAATTTTTCAATCTTAGCTCAATGAAAATAAATACCGATTAAATGCTTAGAGCACTTCTTACGTCATTATCTACATTATGGACATGCTGCTCAAAGTTTTTCATGAATAAGTTAACTAACTTTTTCGCCGCTTTGTCATAAGCTTCCACATCTCCCCAAGTTTCTCTGGGATTCAGATATGATGGATCCACATTGGGAACAGATTTTGGTACGGAAAACCCAAAATGGGGATCTTTCACAAATTCAGTTTGAGCAAGTCTATTATTAATAGCTGCGCTGAGAAGGGCCCGAGTTACCTTTATCGGCATCCGAGAACCATTTCCGTATCCGCCTCCTGTCCAGCCAGTATTCACTAACCAACAATTTGTTCCGCCTTTGGCTATTTTATCTCGCAACAGCTTTCCATATATGTCTGGAGGCTTCGGCAAAAATGGAGCTCCAAAACAGGTTGAAAATGTTGGCTCGGGCTCTTTAACACCTCGTTCAGTACCAGCTGCCTTTGAAGTAAATCCAGAAAGGAAATGATACATTGCCTGCGCAGGTGTTAATTTAGCTATTGGTGGCATAACACCAAAAGCGTCGCATGTTAGTAAAACAACGTGGTCCGGTTGAGAGGCAATACCCTTAGCACTCGAATTTGAAATATAATGCATTGGATAAGCTGCGCGCATATTTGCGGTTAGACTATCGTCTTTGAAATCGAGTTCTTTAGTTTTTTTATCATAAACCATGTTCTCAATTATTGTCGAAAACATAGAGGTTGTCCTGAAAATTTCAGGTTCAGAAACAGCAGAAAGATTTATAGTTTTAGCGTAGCAGCCACCCTCAAAATTAAAAATCCCATCATCAGACCAGCCGTGTTCATCATCTCCAATTAGAATTCTATCTGGGTCAGAAGATAAAGTTGTCTTCCCTGTCCCTGATAGACCAAAGAAAATTGCTGATTGTTCAGGGTTTTCTTTAGATACGTTAGCAGAACAATGCATTGGCATTACTCCAACTTCAGGTAGCAGGTAGTTTAAAATTGTAAAAACCGCTTTTTTATTTTCCCCTGCATATTCAGTGCCACCAATTAAAACTAATCTTTTTTCGAAATTAATAGCTATAACTGTTTCGCTTTTACAACCATGTTTTGTTGGGTTGGCGTAAAAGCTAGGTAGGTTAATGATTGAGAAGTCATTAATATAGGTTTCTAGATCGGATTCATTGGGACGTATTAACAAATGCCGAATGAAAAGGTTATGCCAGGAATATTCAGTTATGACGCGAACGCCAATTCTGTACTTTTGGTCGGCGCCACCGAAAAGATCTTGAACAAATAAGTCTTTCCCTTGGATATGCTTGAGCATGTCTTTGTGTAACTCATCAAATGATTCAGACGACATTTTAGCATTACGCTCCCACCAAACCTTATCCCTGGTTTCATCTGACATAACGATATGCTTATCTTTAGGTGATCTGCCCGTAAATTTACCGGTTTTAACCAGAAGAGCGCCCCCAATGCCAAGTTCTCCTTCTTTACGATCTAGTGATTGGGATATTAAATCCGGTTCGGTCAGATTGTAGTAGGCGTTTCTAAAACCTGTAATGCCCTGGCTGTTCAAAGTCAGGTTTGGATTAACGGTCCCGTATTTTTTGTTCATAGGAATAACCTTTGTTCAACGCCGTAAACTCTGATAGAACAAAAAAAATTGAAATAAAATGGCTCTTAAGAGTTGTTAGCGCAAACGTATCGAATTGTTAGCGCAAAACTTTCAAAATAATCCAAATTTAAAAATTAATTATAAATTTTTAATTGAAACTTACCTAAAAAGCCAACAATTTCGGATGGAGGTGGACAAAAAAGAATCAGAAATACTGAGAACTCATTTTCGTGTTAAATTTTGCTCGCCGTTAGTGATAAAATTCACAAAAGTAATGTCTTTTTTAATTCATTGTCGAGTTTGCATAATTCGAATTCTTCCTCTAGCAATCGACCTTTTGGAGGAGGCATTATTTTAAAATTCCCATAATCCGTGTTTCCGCTGACCTGGGTTACCAAAGGACAATCTCCAGTTTTCTGTTTCATAGACGCTGAAATATATCTTATTGCGGAACCTATTCTTCTGTCGTCCGTCGTATTGGGTCCTGAACTGTGAAATAGTAAGCCGTGATGAAAAGATGCTTGGCCTGGATCAAGTTCGGCATAAACAGCTTCATTTTCATTCACCTCAACAGAAATTTCCTGTCCTCGCGTAAGTAAATTATTTTCATCAAATGTATCGTTGTGGGGTACTATTGTGTTTTTATGGCTGCCAGGAATAAACTTCATACAGCCTGCTTGTTTTCGAGCGGATGAAACCGCTAACCAGCACGTTACCTCTTTTATGTCGTTTAATTGCCAGTAGGTTAAGTCTTGATGCCAAGATACAATCTTTGTCGAGGCAGCTTCCTTTATAAAAAGTGCGGCACTCCAAACTAAAATATTTTCTCCTAAAATTTCTTTTGCGGCTGCAACTAAAGTTTCATTTCTTGTCGCATTGTCAAATGAGGGAAGTAGTCTGTTAGGATAGGCTTTCAAAAGCGAAAGTCTTTCCGTATCGCCTCGCAGTTCTTCTTCCGCGGCTTCAAAGTCTTGACGCAATTCTTCTGCTTGTGCTTTGGATATTGCATCAACAGGAGAGAAAAACCCATTCTTGGCATAAATAAGCCCTAATTTTTCTACTTCTTCTGAAGTGCTTGTATGCAAGTTTGTATTCAAAGTAAGTCTCCTATTTTTCTATTTGGTAAGAATAAACTCATTTGAGATGAAGGAAATTAGTGAAAGTTTCAGATTTCATTTCAATGGAAAATCCTGGTTCTAAGGGCGCCATGTATTTACCGTCATTTATTTTGCATGGGTTAATAAAATGCTCGTGTAGATGATCGACATATTCAATTCTCTTACTATTTTTTTCGCAAGAAATTAATAAATAATCAATCATGGAAATATGTTGCACATACTCGCATAAGCCAACTCCTCCAGCATGTGGCCATACTGGTTTTTGATATTTGTGGGCTAAAAGTAATACTCCTAAAACCTCGTTTAAGCCTCCTATTCTGCAACTATCGATTTGGACTATATCTAGAGCGTCCTGTTGTATGAATTGCTTAAACATTATTCTATTTTGACACATTTCGCCCGTGGCTACCTTAATTGGTTTCACCGCCTGCTTTATTTTTTTGTGACCATAGACATCATCAGGACTTGTTGGTTCTTCGATAAAAAAAGGATCGGAAAACTCCAATTTCTTGATCCATTCTATTGCTTCATCTACCTCCCAAACTTGATTTGCGTCGATCATAATTTTGGTTTTATTGCCAAGCGCTTTTCTTGCTATCTTTAGTCTTCTTATATCGTCGTCTAGGTCTTTGCCGACTTTAAACTTTACATGAGAAAAACCTGACTGTTTGGCATTTAAACAAAGGTCATAAAGTTTTTCATCTGAATAACCTAGCCAACCGGCTGATGTATTGTAGCATGGGTAACCTTCATCTAATAAAGTGGCTAATCTTTCTTCCTTTTTATCAAAAGAATTTTCTAAAATACTCAATGCCTCTTTGGGATCCAAAGCATCAGTTATATACCTAAAGTCGATAAGACCTACTATCTCCTCAGGAGACATATCGTAGACAAGTCGCCAAACGGGTTTTTGTTCAGACTTGCTCCATAAATCCCACACAGCATTTACAACTGCTCCAGTAGCTAGGTGCAGTATACCTTTGTCTGGTCCCACCCATCGCAATTGACTATCGCCAGTTATGTGACGCCAAAATCGCCCCATATTTTTGATGATCCATGATAAATCTAATCCAACTATGAGTGGCTCTAAAGCGTAAAATGCAGAGATGCATAGTTCATTGCCACGTCCAATAGTAAAAGTAAGGCCATGCCCTTCAATTTCAGTATTCGTTTCAATTATCAAATAAGCAGCTGAATAATCTGGATCTGGGTTCATTGCATCGGATCCGTCCAGATGAGTTGATGTTGGAAATCTTAAATCAAAAGTTTTTATTCCGGTAATTTTCGTCAATGGGAGCTCCTAAATTCTGCAGAAATTTTAAGGGCATGAACTTTTAGATATCGGCCATCTTTGTTGATAATTTTGCATTGCTTTCAATCTTTTCAATTCATTTTCAGGTTAATAGAATTTCTTCCACTTCATCTCTTGCTGGCATTGATGGTGCAGTACCTGGGCGTGTCACAGAAATCGATGCAGTAGCGCATCCGAACCTAACGGCCTCTAATGCAGATTTTCCTTCTGATAACGCGACAGCTAAGCCACCATTAAATGCATCACCCGCTCCAGTTGTTTCAACTACTTCCCCCACATTAAACGCAGGAATAAGTCCATGCTCATGTAAAAACGCTCCTTGCTCACCCATAGTAATTATTGGAGTTTTTACACCGAGCTCATTCAAGAATTTAGCAGCAGTTTTTGCCTCTTTTTCATTTCTCACGGGCAATCCAGTTAGTGCTTCGGTTTCAGTTTCGTTTGGTGTTATGAAATCGCATAAACCGAATATTTCTTTTGGAAGGTTGGCAGCTGGAGCAGGATTTAAAATAGTTATTTTATCATTTTCTTTTGCAACTTTTAGACCCTCTTGCGCAACGCCGATGGGTTGCTCAAGCTGAGTTAGGAACACATCCGTTGATGAAATTATTTCTGAATTCTCATGAATATCTTTCAAAGAGATTTCAGATGCTGCCCCGGGTGCAATAATTATCGCGTTATCCCCTGTCTTTTCGTCAATAAAAATAAATGCTGCACCTGTATAACTATTAACACTATATTTAAAGGCACCTTTTACATTTGCATTCTCCCAAGTCTCAATTGCCATTTTTCCAAAGTCGTCATCAGCTAACCGCGTAATTATCGTTACATCAGCACCTAAATTTCCAGCTGCTACGGCTTGATTAGAACCTTTTCCACCAGGACCCAATACGAATGAATTTCCGAGAATTGTTTCTCCCATTACAGGCAGTCGAGATGCACGGTATGAAGTATCAGCGACAAATACGCCTAGTATAACTACTTTCCCCATCTAATTAGTCTCCATCGGGCCCAATTACGCCTTTTCGAAATGCGAAACAGCCATAAAATCTGCGCTCACCTGTCTGAATAATTGCATAGGCTTTCTTTGCTCTGTCATAGAAAGTAAAACGTTCAATGGGCAGCATAGGGTTGGGGCCATCGACCGCTGAAACTCTGTCTTGAACTTCTCTCATCACTTGTAAAATGGTTTTTGGTTCGTCAACAACTTCCATTCTTGCAGCTGCGTCATCAACGAATGTATCAATTGGCATGACAGACAATACCGCTTGCACAACATCAGCAGCTGAGGCATCTATTCTAAGCAGTTTTCCATAGGCTGTCTGCCTTGCAACACTATCTGCAGGAAAATTTGTATCTGCGATAATAAGATCATCTCCATGACCCATTGCTCTTAAGACACCTAAAACATCAGCATTCAGTAAAGGATTTATTCCTTTTAACATTTCTTTCCCCTTGATTCACCATAAATATGTATAATTGTTTATTCTTCCCGATATTTTTACATCCAATCAACACTGTTGATCGAAGTTTTTTCTGTTTAAAAAATTATACCAAAAATTATTCTACCAGTGTAAAATTTAATTTAAATTAACAATTTAAAAAAATAGAAGCTTTTAGTTAATGTTCTTTGATACCCATGTTCATCTCATTTACCCCTCTAAACTTGATTACCCGTGGCTAAGTGAGGTCCCGACATTAAATAAATCATATACTTATGAAGAATATGAACTTACAGCCAACAGGTTAGGTATCGATACATGCTTTCACATGGAAGTAGACGTCAGGAAAGAAGACATTAAAAATGAAACGGCTATGTTGGAGAGTTTAAGCAATCGTTCAGGTAGTAAGATAAAAGGAATAATTTCAGCGTGTAGGCCTGAGCAACAAGATTTCAAAAAATTTTTGAATTGGGCGACTGAAAAAACATTAATAAAAGGTTTCAGGAGGGTTCTTCACGTTGTTTCAGATGATATAAGTCAGAGTTTGTTATTCAGAGAAAACATCAAACTTTTGAGTAATAGTGACTTAACATTTGACTTGTGTGCTCGAGCCGATCAATTGCCTATTGTTGAAGAATTAATAGATGCTTGCCCAAATGTTAAATTCATTTTGGACCATTGCGGTGTGCCGGATATAAAAAACGATATATTTTCGCCTTGGGCGGCAGCAATGAAAAGTATTTCAAAACGCCCTAATCTGATAGCTAAAATTTCTGGTGTCATAGCTTATGGTGACACAGGGAGTTGGAAACTCACTGATATAAAGCCTTATTTTGACCATACCGTTGATGTGTTTGGGACTGATAGAATTATTTGGGGAAGTGATAGCCCAGTTTGTCAGTTAGGTGGAGGGCTATCAACCTGGATTGGATTGACGCATACTCTAACTGCAGATTGGTCAAAATTTGAAAGACAAAGTTTTTACAAAGGAAATGCTTATAAACTTTGGAATATGAAGGATAGGTAATTTTATGGAGAGTTTTTTTGGAGAGATAGAGGGCGCCGGCTTTGAAATATTAGAAGAAGAATTTAGTAAGTGTTTGACCGGGCATGGAAGAGTCGAAAGGCTTTGGACCGGCGCGCGTTGGGTTGAAGGGCCTGTTTGGTTTCCAGCCGGAAGGTTTATTTTATTTTCTGATATACCAAACAATAGAATGCTTAGGTGGGATGAAACAAATGGTAGTGTTTCAGAATTTCGCAATCCCTCTAATTTTTCTAATGGAAATACCAGAGATCTTCAGGGTCGTTTGATAACTTGCCAGCATTTCTCAAGATCTGTAACCCGAACTGAGCACTCTGGCGAAGTTACAACAGTAGCAAGCCACTTTGACGGCAAACGATTGAATTCACCTAATGATGTAGTCGTTAAAAGTGATGGTTCTATTTGGTTTACAGATCCTGATTACGGCATAATGAGTGATTATGAAGGGTGTAAGTCACCAAATGAGCAGGACTCCTGCAATGTATTTAGAATTGATCAGAAAACTGGAAACATTCACTTGATTACTGATCAACTGGTTAAGCCCAACGGTCTTTGTTTTAATAATAGTGAAGACAAACTCTATGTGTCAGATACGGGTGGCTCTCATGTTGCAGGTGGTCCAAGGCATATTTACAGTTTTGATCTCAAAGATGAGAAATTTACTTCTGAAAATCCAAAAATTTTTGCTGAATGTTCAAATGGTTTATTTGATGGTTTCAGAATTGATAACGAAGATCGAATTTGGACTTCAGCTGCTGATGGTGTCCATTGTTATAATGCGGTGGGCGCTTTGATAGGAAAAATCAAAATTCCAGAAATTGTTTCCAATGTTTGTTTTGGTGGAGAGCGATTAAATCGACTGTTTATTACGGGAACTACATCTCTTTACTCAGCATATCTGGCAGTAAATGGTATCCGTTAATAAAAGTTTTTTAACAGATGTTGATTTCCCGTTTGAGTATTTAGAGTCTTTCTAGTGGCAGGATTTTCCCAGAGCTTTAAGCCGCCAATAATTATATGGAAGCGGGGTAATAAAACCTGCAAATAGCATGAAAGGAAGAACCCATAATTTTATAACGGCTCCGCCTGTTAACAGTACATCAGTTATATTCATTGCCAATTCCATTGAAATCATTGAAATTAAAGACATACCGATCGCAGTTTTAAAAGCCTGTCGAAGCTCCATTTGTTTACTTAAAATGAAAGTTTCGAGTATAATTGACGTTATAATCCCGTTTATAATAGCTAGTGTCATGATAAGCCATACAGGCCAATCTATTCCCATTAACTGGAAATATAATATTGTTCCTATGTCTCCAATAGCGCATCCTAGCAGGCACCAACCAGTATTTTTGGATGAACGAACCCATGTATGTTTGCATCGCCAATTGATATTTAATTCATTAACTAAGTATGCCACTTTGACCTCGTTTTTTTATCGTATAAACTCTCCACTAGGTGGAGTGTAAAGGATATATTTTGAATATAGGTAAAGCAGCGCGACTATCAAATTTAACGGTAAAAACCGTTCGATATTACGCCGATATTGGTCTCGTAAAGCCTTTAAGAAATATTAGCACGGGGTATAGAGATTTTAGTGAAGACGATTTGGCCCAACTACAATTTATTTCTAAGGCGCGGAAATTTAATTTCAGCATTCAAGAATGTGAGGAGCTACTTTCACTATACTCAG
>CAYMIR010000014.1:0-19738 GCA_964390655.1 uncultured Marinovum sp. | reverse complement strand
GTATTCCGCAAATTGCAGTTGTGATGGGTTCTTGCACTGCTGGCGGAGCGTATGTGCCCGCTATGTCGGATGTAACCATAATCGTCAAAAATCAGGGAACTATTTTTTTAGCAGGACCGCCGCTTGTAAAAGCAGCCATCGGTGAGGTAGTAGGTGCAGAGGATTTAGGTGGAGGTGATGTTCATACCAAATCTTCTGGAGTTGCGGATTATCTAGCTGATGATGATCGTCAAGCATTGGCTATGGCCCGGAGGGCAATTAAAAATCTAAATAGAAAGCATCCGGAGCCGGTCAAATTGATAGAGGCTAAGGAGCCTGACTACGACCCTAACGAAATTATTGGGATTGTACCGCACGATTTACGAACAATCTACGATGTGCGGGAGATTATCGCTAGATTGGTTGATGGATCTGAATTTGATGAATTCAAATCCCGTTTTGGCGAAACGCTTGTTACTGGTTTTGCCCATATTATGGGATGCCCTGTGGGAATAATTGCTAATAATGGGGTTCTTTTTTCTGAGTCAGCTCAAAAAGGTGCACATTTCATTGAGCTATGCTCACAAAGAAAAATCCCTTTAATTTTTCTGCAAAATATCAGTGGCTTTATGGTGGGCAAAAAGTATGAAAATGAAGGTATAGCGCGGCATGGAGCAAAGATGGTGACAGCAGTTGCTACAACTGAGGTGCCCAAAATAACCTTAATTATTGGTGGTAGCTTTGGGGCGGGTAACTATGGGATGGCTGGCAGAGCGTACGATCCGTGTTTTGTTTGGACTTGGCCGAATTCTCGTATTTCTGTTATGGGGGGACCCCAGGCAGCCAATGTTTTAGCAACTATTAAGAGAGATCAAATAGAAGGTCGAGGAGACATTTGGAGCGAAGAAGAAGAATTAGCTTTCAAAGAACCAACGCTTAAAATGTTTGAGAAACAAAGTCATCCCATTTATGCTTCCGCGCGTCTTTGGGATGATGGAATTATTGACCCAAGGAATTCTAGGCAGGTTTTGGGTCTCTCGTTACAAATAGCTTTGAATGCTCCAATTAAAGATACTAATTTTGGTATATTTAGAATGTAGGTAGGGAGTTTTTTACTACTATTTACGAAAAATTAATTAGAAAATTTGGATGCGCTTAATTGGTAAATTTTTATTTTTAGGACATTCTAATACTGGTGAAGGTAATACCGTTGTTTTATAAAGTTTTAATAGCAAATAGGGGTGAAATTGCATGTAGAATTGCTGTGACCGCTAATAAAATAGGCTTAAGAACTGTTGCAATCTTTTCTGAGGCAGACACGGGATCAAAACATGTAAGTTTATGTGATGAGGCTTTTCTAATTGAAAGCTCAACGCCTTTGGAAAGTTATCTGAACCAGAGTGAAATTATTAATATCGCCATAAAAACTGGTGCTGGTGCTATTCATCCTGGTTATGGTTTTTTATCTGAAAATTCGGAGTTTGCCCAAAAGGTCCAGGAAGCTGGACTTATTTTTATCGGTCCTGATTTTAAAGCTATTGAAATTATGGGGCACAAGGATGCAGCTAAAAAAGCTATGTCGAAAGCTGGTATTCCGGTTGTTCCTGGGTATCACGGTGAAAATCAAACTGACGAAAGATTGAAAAAGGAAGCAGATTCGATTGGTTACCCTGTATTGATAAAAGCGGTTGCAGGTGGTGGTGGAAAAGGTATGCGATTGGTCGAAGGTCCAAAAGAATTTTTGACCCTTTTAGCAAGTGCTCGGACCGAGGCTGAAAAAGCTTTTGGAAATGGCAGAGTTTTAATTGAGAAGTATATTTTGGCTCCCCGTCATATTGAGATACAGATATTTGGTGATGGCCAATCGGCTATTCACTTATTTGAGCGAGATTGTTCTCTGCAGCGACGACATCAAAAAGTTTTGGAGGAGTGCCCAGCTCCAGGAATGACCAGTAAAATGAGAGATGCTATGTGTACAGCAGCTGTTAATGCAGCTGAAGCTATTGGCTATAAAGGTGCTGGAACAGTAGAATTTATTGTTGATGGATCTGATGGTCTAAAAGAAGATAGATTTTGGTTTATGGAGATGAACACTCGTCTTCAAGTAGAACACCCAATAACAGAAGAAATAACTGGAATTGATTTAGTAGCGTGGCAATTTGACGTTGCCATGGGTAGGCCAATTGAAAAAAAACAGAAAGATGTCTCTATTGAGGGACACTCTTTTGAGGCAAGAATTTACGCAGAGGATCCAAGTAATCAGTTTTTACCAGATACCGGAAAAATTATTCACCTACATTTTCCATCAAATATCCGTGTTGATACTGGGATAAGAACTGGAGATATTGTTTCTCCATTTTTCGATCCTATGTTAGCAAAAATAGTCTCATATGGAAAAGATAGATCAAGCGCTCTTTCAAAACTAAGGAAGGCGTTAAAAGATACTGAAATTGTTGGAGTTAAAACAAATTTAAACTTTCTTTATAATTTGACAGAGAACTCAGAGTTTAAATTGGGAGTTGTGCAGACTGGTTTGATTGATCAAAATATAGAAAAATTGATTAGTTATAAAACTATTTCTACTCAGGCTATTATAGCAGCAGCCGTATCTTATTTTTCACCCAAACCGGATCATTTTTCTTACGCACATTGGATCAATATTACTCATAAGATACAATTACTTGGCGAAAATAGGACTATAGACATTGAATTTTCTCAGCCAGATTTCAATAAAATAGAAATTTCGTTTTTTGGAAAGTCTTACGATGTAATTTTTAATAAAAGAAATGATTGGTCTTTTGAGGGAAATCAACTGCCTGTCGCAAACAAATTTGATGATGAAATACTGGTATGTGATGGAAGGCAGTTTTTGTTTAAGCTTCAAAATTCTTTCGAAAACAAAAAAGAAACTAACTTAGAGAATAATGATATTTTATCTCCAATGCCTGGTATGGTTTCAAAAATTTATATTGAAAATGGCTGTGAAGTGCTTAAGGGTCAGCGTATTTTAGCTTTGGAGGCCATGAAGATGGAATACGAGGTAGTTGCTCCCAATGATTGTTTCATTAAGACACTGAATTTTAAGGTAGGAGACTTTGTTCAATCCGGTGAAAAGTTATGTGATTTTTCAGAAGTTAAATAAGTTATTATCGCGCTGATTTTCCAAGCTTTTCTTTTTTGCATAAAAATTTAGATCATTATTGCTTTTTCATGTGTTGACCCTCGTGAATTAGAGCGGTAAACCCCTATTTATTAGCCGAAGCAAAGCGTTTTACGCGCTTGCACAAAAGGAGCCATTTGTGGACGGTCTTTTGTTAGAATATCTGCCTATACTCGTGTTTCTGGGTATAGCGCTCGGTCTCGGGCTTGTTTTACTGTTGGCAGCCGCTGTTATAGCTATTCGAAATCCGGATCCTGAAAAAGTCTCTGCCTACGAATGTGGGTTTAATGCCTTTGATGATGCTAGGATGAAGTTTGACGTAAGATTTTATTTAGTCTCGATCTTATTTATTATTTTTGATCTTGAAATAGCATTTTTGTTCCCCTGGGCGGTTGCTTTTAAAGACATAAGCATGATTGGTTTTTGGTCAATGATTGTTTTTTTAAGCGTATTAACTGTTGGTTTTGCCTATGAATGGAAGAAGGGCGCATTAGAATGGGAGTAATGCTGAGTGACAACACAGCTGGTGCGGACTTAGAGAATTCGGCACGAGAACTCAATAACCAGCTTCAGGATAAAGGTTTTCTTGTAACTTCAACTGAGGACATAATAAATTGGGCAAGGACTGGCTCTTTGCACTGGATGACTTTTGGATTGGCTTGCTGTGCTGTTGAGATGATGCATACTTCAATGCCGCGATATGATTTAGAGCGTTTTGGTACAGCACCTCGAGCATCTCCACGCCAATCCGATTTGATGATTGTAGCTGGAACCTTAACGAACAAAATGGCTCCCGCTCTAAGAAAAGTTTATGATCAAATGCCAGAGCCTAGATATGTTATATCGATGGGCTCGTGCGCTAATGGCGGCGGTTATTATCATTACAGCTATTCTGTTGTGCGAGGTTGTGATCGAATAGTGCCTGTTGATGTTTATGTTCCAGGTTGCCCACCAACAGCAGAGGCGCTGTTATATGGTATTTTGGCACTTCAGAAAAAAATCCGAAGAACAGGAACGATTAAAAGATGACGGCTGAACTTCAACAACTAAAGCAATATTTAGATAATAAGCGAAACGATTGCGTGCTATCATCCGATATTCAATTTGGTGAGCTTACTGTTGATGTCGCACCAGCACAAATTTTTGATTTTGTAGAATTTTTAAAGGTAGACCACCGTTGTAAGTTTTCATCTTTGGTGGATATTACTGCAGTCGACTACCCAGAACGGATAAAACGTTTTGACATAATATATCATTTTTTATCCATGTATCAAAATAAGCGCCTTAGATTGCGTATATCTTTGAGAGATCTCGATATGATAGCGTCTATTGTTGACATCCATCCCTCTGCTAATTGGTTTGAGAGGGAAGTATTTGATATGTTTGGAATAATGTTTACGGGACATCCAGATTTGCGAAGAATTTTGACCGACTATGGGTTTCGTGGTCATCCATTGAGGAAAGATTTTCCCACGTCAGGGTATTCTGAGGTAAGGTACGATGAAGTGGAAAAAAGGGTTGTTTACGAGCCAGTAAATCTAGTTCAAGAATATCGAAAATTTGAC
The DNA here is from genome assembly GCA_964390655.1 of uncultured Marinovum sp. Classification (GTDB taxonomy): domain Bacteria; phylum Pseudomonadota; class Alphaproteobacteria; order Rhodobacterales; family Rhodobacteraceae; genus Salinivivens. The sequence goes on along the minus strand of CAYMIR010000014.1, from coordinate 15,034 downwards.
TTTATGTCCCCATGGGAAGGCGCAGACTACATTTTGCCCGAAGAAGGGGGTGATAAATAATGGACGGTTCTAAGGGGTTTGAAGACGTTCTAACAGGTGAACAGAGAATCCGTAATTTTAATATCAATTTTGGTCCTCAACATCCGGCAGCTCACGGAGTGTTAAGGCTGGTATTAGAGTTGGATGGGGAGATAGTTGATCGTTGCGATCCACATATAGGGTTACTACACCGCGGCACTGAAAAGTTGATGGAAAGCCGCACTTATTTGCAAAATCTACCTTATTTTGATCGGTTGGACTACGTTGCCCCAATGAACCAGGAACACGCCTGGTGTCTCGCAATTGAAAGACTAACTAGCACAGAAATCCCCAAAAGAGCATCACTCATTCGTGTTTTATTTTCTGAAATAGGTCGTGTGCTTAATCACCTTCTTAATGTCACCACTCAAGCTATGGATGTCGGGGCTCTCACTCCTCCACTATGGGGATTTGAGGAGAGAGAAAAGCTAATGATTTTTTACGAGCGGGCGTGTGGCGCTCGTCTTCACGCAGCTTACTTTAGACCAGGCGGTGTGCATCAGGATTTAACAAAAGAGCTATTAAAAGATATTGATAGTTGGGCAGTAGAATTTCCTAAAGTTATTGATGACATAGACGCGCTTCTTACTGAAAATAGAATATTTAAGCAGAGAAATGTAGATATAGGCGTTGTATCGGAAGACGATATTCAGAAATATGGATTTTCAGGAGTTATGGTAAGAGGGTCCGGATTGGCCTGGGATTTAAGGCGAGCTCAGCCCTATGAATGCTATGATGAATTTGATTTTGAGATACCTGTTGGCAATAATGGCGATTGTTATGATCGCTATTTAGTCCGTATGGAGGAAATGCGTCAATCTGTGGCTATTATTAGGCAGGCCATCGAAAAGTTAAATTTTGAAGATGGGCCTGTTTTAGTAAAGGGTAAATTGTGTCCGCCTAGACGGGTAGAGATGAAGCAGTCAATGGAAGCTCTGATACATCACTTCAAGCTGTATACGGAAGGTTTTCATGTTCCGGAAGGAGAGGTTTACGCATCTGTGGAGGCTCCGAAAGGAGAATTTGGTGTCTACCTTGTATCAGATGGGACTAATAAGCCTTACAGAGTTAAGATTAGGGCTCCGGGGTATTTACATCTTCAAGCGATGGACCATTTAGCCTCGGGTCATCAGTTAGCAGACGTTGCCGCTATAATTGGAACCATGGACGTAGTTTTTGGGGAAATTGATCGATGAGTAAAGTGTTCTCACACAGCAACTTCAAAATCAAACTTAGGAGGATTTATAAAGGTGCTCCGTAGATTGCATCCAGACCAGCCTGCATCTTTTGTTTTTTCACCAGAAAATCAAAAATGGGCTGAAGCTCAGATTACAAAGTATCCTGAAGGTCGAGAGGCATCAGCTATAATACCTCTTTTATGGCGTGCTCAAGAGCAAGAAGGATGGCTTTCACGTCCGGCAATAGAATTTGTAGCGGATATGTTAAATATGGCCCATATACGGGCGCTAGAGGTTGCGACATTTTACTTTATGTTTCAGCTTCAACCAGTCGGTTCTGCGGCACATATTCAAGTGTGCGGTACTTTGTCTTGTATGTTATGCGGTGCAGAAGATCTTATAGGGATTTGTAAGGAAAAAATTTCGCCGACAGCGCATACGGTTTCAAAGGATGGTAAATTATCTTGGGAAGAAGTGGAGTGTCTAGGGGCTTGCGCTAATGCCCCTATGGCACAAATAGGTAAAGATTATTACGAAGATCTTTCAAATGACAGGTTTGTGGAATTGATTGAAGATTTGAGAAATGGATCTGCTCCCATCCCAGGTCCGCAAAATGGACGTTTTTCGGCGGAACCAGCCTTCGGTTTAACGAGTTTATTAGAAGGCGAAGGAGCCGGGGCATCTGTCAACAAGAGTGTAGCGTTAGCTGAGAAATTTAAGGATACGATTAAAAAAATTGATGGGACAGAGGCAAACTTATCAGTCAATTGGGAAAAGCAATGAAGTTAAGTTTGTTTGCAAAAGATAAAGATAAATTGAAGTGTGAAAAAAAATAAATGAGCGAATTAAATAAGACTGGAAAAGAAAAACAGGGGCGGTTGATTGCCCTTGTAATTGCTGGTTCTGTGTTATTTTGGAGTGTAATGCAAGGCGCAGCTCCTTCCCTTGAGATATCAGCTCGATATATGCTATTGATAGACTTTTTTACTTTAGCTGCGTTAGCTTGGTCCATGATTTCATTGTATAAAATTATTATCTCTCGTCGGGAAAGAAGGGGATAGTTTTGTAATGCTCAAAGATCAAGACAGAATATTTACAAATATCTACGGCATGCATGACAGATCGCTGGAGGGTGCTAGGGTTAGAGGACATTGGACTAATACGGGTGAAATCATAAAGAAGGGTCGTGATTGGATCGTAGACGAGATGAAGGCTTCGGGTTTGCGCGGTCGCGGAGGCGCGGGGTTTCCAACTGGTCTAAAGTGGTCTTTTATGCCCAAGGAGAGTGACGGTCGACCGGCCTACTTGGTTGTCAATGCAGACGAATCTGAGCCCGGTACTTGTAAGGATCGAGAAATAATGCGCCATGATCCTCATTCGTTAGTTGAAGGATGTTTGATAGCTAGCTTCGCTATGAATGCGAACGTCTGCTATATTTATATTAGAGGTGAGTACATCCGCGAGCGCGAAGCGCTTCAAGCTGCTATTGATGAAGCATACGAAGCAGGTCTAATCGGTAAAAATGCATCAAAATCGGGCTGGAAGTTTGATTTATTTCTTCACCATGGTGCTGGTGCATATATTTGCGGGGAGGAAACGGCTTTATTAGAAAGTTTAGAGGGCAAAAAGGGAATGCCTAGGATGAAGCCACCATTTCCAGCTGGTGCTGGTTTGTATGGCTGCCCTACGACCGTAAACAATGTTGAATCTATAGCTGTTGTTCCAACAATTCTTCGGCGTGGGGCAGATTGGTTCTCGAACTTTGGTCGTGAGAATAATGCCGGAACAAAATTATTCGCTATATCCGGTCATGTAAACCATCCATGCGTCGTTGAGGAGGAGATGTCTATTCCATTTGAAGAACTTATTGAAAAGCATTGTGGTGGTATCCGTGGTGGATGGAAAAACTTAAAGGCTGTAATTCCAGGCGGCGCTTCAGTTCCTTGTGTTCGGGGTGGAGAAATGCGAGAAGCACTCATGGACTTTGATTATCTTAGGGGAGAGTTGGGGTCTGGCTTGGGAACTGCAGCTGTTATTGTTATGGACCAAAGTACAGATGTAATCAAAGCTATTTGGCGTCTTTCTAAATTTTACAAGCACGAAAGCTGCGGGCAGTGCACGCCTTGCAGAGAGGGTACTGGATGGATGATGCGGGTTATGGAGCGTTTAGTAAATGGCGATGCGGACCCTAGTGAGATTGATATGCTTTTGGACGTTACTAAACAGGTTGAAGGTCACACAATTTGTGCACTTGGTGATGCAGCAGCTTGGCCTATACAGGGACTTATAAAGAATTTTCGAGACGAAATTGAAGATCGTTTAAAAAACCAAAGATCAATGCAAAACAGTTTGGTGGCCGCGCAATGAATCTCGCTAAAGGTATCACTCAGCTTCAAAACCGATACTTAAATCTGGGCTTAGCGACGTGCTCTTTTTTGATAGTGATGGGTTGTTCAAATCCATTTGAACTTGAAGAAAACAAAGTTTCTTTCGATGGATATTATTTCTCATCCAAACTAAGCCGAAATAAGTCAGATAACCGGTCATTTGACTTGAAGGTTAGGCGTGCAAATCGATCTCTTATAGGGGCTCGTGAGGCTGGGAGATATGAAGCGACACGTTTTTGTATTAAAAATTTTGGAACTTCGGATGTCAAATGGATTTTGGGCCCCGATGATCAGAGTATTGGCCTGACTGGTAAAGTTTTAAAACTCAGCGGACAGTGTGATGCGTGATGAAAATTAAAATGTTAAATTTTTTATTTGTTCATACTGATGAACTCAAAATTTGGGCGTTTTCCTGCAATCCAAAAAGGTTCGGTTGGTAGCATTATGGCTGATGGGCGAAAAGTTGTAATTGATGAAGTTGAATTGGAAGTAGATGGTTCAATGACCCTAATACAGGCTTGTGAAGAGGCTGGCATAGAAATTCCACGCTTCTGCTATCATGAACGTCTTTCAATTGCAGGAAACTGTCGAATGTGTCTGGTTGAGATAGTTGGAGGGCCCCCCAAGCCAGCTGCATCTTGCGCCATGCAAGTTCGAGATCTACGCCCTGGTCCAGATGGGCAGCCTCCAGTAGTGAAGACCAACTCCCCAATGGTAAAGAAAGCCCGAGAGGGTGTAATGGAGTTTTTACTGATCAATCATCCTCTTGATTGTCCCATATGTGATCAAGGTGGGGAATGTGACTTACAAGATCAGGCTATGGCTTATGGGGTAGATTTTTCGCGTTTTAGGGAAGCAAAGCGAGCTTCAGATGATTTAAACCTTGGCCCTCTTGTTGAAACTCACATGACCCGTTGCATAAGCTGTACTCGGTGTGTGCGCTTTACAACTGAGGTGGCAGGGGCATCTCAAATGGGACAAACTGGGCGTGGTGAAGATAGCGAAATCACAAGTTATCTAGGTGAAACATTAGAAAGCAATTTGCAAGGAAATATCATCGATTTATGTCCGGTTGGAGCTCTAACTTCTAAGCCTTATTCTTTCACAGCTCGTCCTTGGGAGCTTAGTAAAACTGAAACTATAGACGTTATGGATGGGCTGGGCTCGAATATTAGGGTTGATACAAAAGGTCGAGAAGTTATGCGCATTATGCCGCGTAATCACGATGGAATTAACGAAGAATGGATTTCAGACAAAACGCGATTTGTTTGGGATGGATTGAGGCGTCAAAGACTGGATACACCTTATGTTCGTGAAAATGGGAAGCTGCGCGTAGCGACTTGGGTAGAAGCTTTAGAGAGGGCAAAATTAGAAATAACTGATAAGAAAATCTTTGGTCTTGTTGGTGATTTAGTCTCAGTTGAAGCTACTTTTGCTTTAAAACAGCTAATTAAGGGCTTGGGAGGTTCAGTCGAGTGCCGCTTAGATCAAGCTCGGCTTCCAAGCGATAATCGCAGTGCTTATGTTGGAACAGCATCGATTGCCGATATTGATACAGCCAAAACTATATACATAATTGGATCTAATCCTCGGAATGAGGCCGCAACGTTAAATGCTCGTATTAGAAAAGCGTGGTTAAATGGAGCAGAAGTAAAACTTATAGGAGAGTCCTGTGACTTATCCTATGAATATCGCCACTGCGGTACAGGCAGAAAATCTTTGAAAGATTTAATCAAAAGCGAAGCCATTTTAGCCGGGGACCAGGAAAGCGTTGTAATTTTGGGACAAGGCGCCATTCGGGACGAAGACGGATTGTCTGTTTTATCGAAGGTGATGGAATTAGCAGAAAAAACAGGGTCGAAGTTTTTAAATTTACATACAATAGCATCTAGAGTGGGAGCTTTGGATGTTGGCGCTGTTGCAGATGGCGAACTAAATGCTGAAATTGCAAATGCAGATGTGATTTATAATTTAGGTGCTGACGAAATTGAACTTCCTGGGCGTGTTTTTGTAATTTATCAAGGAAGCCATGGTGATCGAGGCGCACATAATGCAGATATTATTTTCCCAGCCGCCGCATATACAGAAGAAAGCGGAATATTTGTAAATACTGAAGGTCGTGCTCAATTAAGTAGCAGAGCAAATTTTGCACCAGGAGAAGCAAAAGAAAACTGGGCAATTTTTAGAGCTTTATCCGAAGAACTAGGGATTAGTCTGCCCTTTGATAATATCAGTCAATTGAGATCACTTTTAGTTGGATTATATCCTAACTTAGAGCAAATAGACGAGGTCCCGTTAAATGAATGGAAACCATTGAAAGCTGGTAAGTTGCTTGAAAAAGATTTTTTAAATCCTATCAGTGATTTCTACCTAACAAACCCTATCGCGCGCGCTTCGAGTGTGATGGCAGAATTGTCTGCTGGCGCAAAGGCTAGAAATAATTCGAAAGTTGCCGCAGAATGAAATTGTTTGATTTAAAATGACAGAAATATTTTCACAATTAGTTTTTATGATTGGGGGACGGCTCTCGGATCTAATGTCTTCTAATTTTGGTTTTGTACTAATTTTGATTGGCCAGGGCCTTCTTATGGCCGTGTTTTTGCTTCTTTCAGCATATTTTTTAATTTATGCAGATCGGAAAGTTTGGGCAGCTGTTCAATTACGGCGGGGTCCAAATGTTGTGGGAGCATTTGGGCTTTTACAGTCTGGTGCAGACATGTTAAAGCTAGTGTTTAAAGAAATTGTTGTTCCAGCTGGATCAGATAAATTTGTTTTCTTCTTAGCTCCGGTGGTTTCCTTTGTTATGGCCATTTTAGCCTGGGCGGTAATTCCATTAAATGAAGGTTGGCAACTTTCGAATATTAATGTCGCGATCCTATATGTTTTTGCGATATCTTCACTTGAAGTTTACGGTGTTATAATGGGTGGTTGGGCATCTAATTCCAAATACCCATTTTTGGGTTCGCTTCGTTCTGCTGCTCAGATGATCTCCTATGAGGTGTCAATAGGGCTGGTTATTATAGGTGTTATAATTTCAACGGGATCTATGAACTTTGGCGCAATTGTTGGTGCGCAAGATACCGATTATGGAATTTTTGGTTGGTATTGGTTGCCACATTTTCCAATGTTATTTTTATTTTTTATCTCTGCTTTGGCAGAAACAAATAGACCACCATTTGACCTTCCAGAGGCCGAATCGGAACTAGTGGCAGGTTTCCAGGTCGAGTACAGCTCCACACCATTTTTGTTATTTATGGCAGGTGAGCTGATAGCAGTTTTTTTAATGTGTGCACTCACTAGTCTTTTGTTTTTTGGGGGATGGTTGTCTCCCATTCCTGCTTTGCCCGATGGGGTATTCTGGATGATTTTGAAAATGGGCTTTTTCTTTTTTATTTTTGCGATGATCAAAGCAATCACTCCTCGCTATCGATATGACCAATTAATGAGACTTGGCTGGAAAGTGTTTTTGCCATTTTCCCTAGTTTGGGTTGTTCTTGTGGCGTTTTTCGCAAAATTTGAAATTTTTGGTGGCTTTTATGCTCGCTATTTAGTTGGAGGCTGATTTTGGGTAAATTTGATTACACCCGTGCGGTGAAATATTTTTTCTTAGCTGATGTTTGGCAAGGCATGCGGCTTGGGCTTAAATATTTTTTTAAACCCAAGGCCACCATAAATTATCCTTATGAGAAAGGGCCGCTCAGTCCACGGTTTAGGGGAGAGCATGCTCTGCGCCGATACCCAAATGGTGAGGAAAGGTGTATAGCTTGCAAATTATGTGAAGCGATATGTCCAGCCCAAGCAATCACTATAGATGCTGAGCCCAGAGAAGATGGTAGTCGGCGAACGACCCGATATGATATTGATATGACCAAATGCATTTATTGTGGGTTTTGCCAAGAAGCTTGCCCAGTAGATGCAATCGTCGAAGGTCCAAACTTTGAATTTTCCACGGAAACTAGAGAAGAGCTCTTTTATGATAAAGAAAAACTTTTGGAAAATGGCGAGCGATGGGAAGCGCAAATCGCAGTCAATTTAGAGCTGGATGCGCCATATCGATAATGAAGCTATGAAAACAATTTGAGGTTGAGATTTTGAGTGAAAACCTTTCGACAATCTGAAATTAACGGGAATAAATAAAATGGGTGCAGAAGTTTTTGCATTTTATCTTTTTGCATTGACTACCATAACCGGTGGTTTGTTTACTGTTTTAAGTCGAAACCCAGTCCATTCCGTTCTGTGGCTGATTTTGTCTTTTTTATCATCCGCAGGCCTATTTATTCTGCTTGGCGCCGAGTTTGTGGCTATGCTTTTAATTATTGTATATGTTGGCGCTGTTGCTGTTCTGTTTCTTTTCGTTGTCATGATGCTTGATGTAGATTTCGCAAGTTTAAAAGCTGAAATGTCAAAATATTTACCTTTAGGTTTATTGATAGTAGTTGTTCTTTTGATGGAATTAGCAATGGGCTTGGCTGTTTGGATTCCCGCTGATGGTGCCGAAGCGGCTCGAGCGGCACCAATTCCATCAGACTTTCATAATACTGCTGCCCTTGGCTTATTGCTTTACGATAAATATTTTCTTCTTTTTCAAATGGCTGGTCTAATTCTTCTTGTTGCTATGATAGGAGCAATAGTACTGACACTAAGACATCGCAAAGATGTCAAACGTCAGGATATCTTGGCTCAAATTTATCGTGATCCAGATAAATCGCTATCTTTGAAAAATGTAAAGCCAGGGCAGGGGCTTTGAAATGCTGATACTTGATGTTGAAAGAAAGAATTTTAAATGATTACTTTAGAACATTATCTTACTGTTGCGGCGGTACTTTTTGTAATTGGTATCTTTGGCCTTTTTTTAAATCGAAAAAATATCATCATTTTATTGATGTCGATCGAACTTATGCTTCTTTCCGTAAACATAAACCTTGTTGCCTTTTCTAGTTTTATGAATGATCTAGTCGGGCAGGTTTTTACATTATTTGTTTTAACCGTAGCTGCCGCTGAAGCGGCCATTGGCTTAGCAATCTTAGTCAGCTTTTTCCGTAATAGGGGTACAATAGCTGTTGAAGATGTGAATGTCATGAAAGGGTAATCTTTGGAACTAATTATTTTATTTTCACCTCTTTTAGGGGCAATTATTGGTGGTTTCTTTTGGCGGTCAATAGGTGAAAACCAAGCTATTTATCTTACTATAGCGTTACTATTTTTATCTTGTTTCTTAAGTTGGATAGTTTTTCTTTCACATGGCGCTGATGTAGAAAAACTTACTCTATTTCGTTGGATAAACAGTGGAGACTTGTCAGCTAATTGGTCGATAAGACTTGATCGATTGACGTCAATAATGCTGGTAGTTGTAACTTCCGTCTCCGCTTTGGTTCACCTTTATAGTGTCGGTTACATGGCTCATGACGAAAATTGGAAAGAGGATGAGCATTATAAAGCAAGGTTTTTTGCTTATTTATCCTTTTTTACATTCACAATGTTGATGCTGGTAACCTCTGATAACCTAATTCAGATGTTTTTCGGTTGGGAAGGTGTCGGAGTAGCCTCTTATCTGCTGATTGGGTTTTACTACCGGAAACAAAGTGCAAACGCAGCAGCTATCAAGGCCTTTGTTGTCAATCGGGTGGGTGATTTTGGATTTGCATTAGGTATTTTTGGTTTATTTATGCTGACTGGTAGTATAAATTTTGATGATATTTTTTCTGCAGCTCCAAAATTAGCTGATACGAGCCTTACGTTTCTTTGGACTGATTGGAATGCAGCAAACTTAATCGCTTTTCTTCTTTTTGTTGGAGCTATGGGCAAATCGGCTCAACTTTTCTTACACACTTGGTTGCCAGATGCTATGGAAGGACCAACACCTGTGTCTGCTTTAATCCATGCAGCTACAATGGTTACTGCCGGTGTTTTCCTAGTTTGTAGAATGTCACCTTTGATGGAATATGCGCCAACGGCTCTCAGTTTTATTACGATCCTTGGGGCTTTTACTGCCTTTATTGCTGCAACCATTGGTTTGGTGCAAAATGATATAAAACGGGTAATAGCTTACTCAACAATGTCCCAGCTAGGATATATGTTTGTAGCCGCGGGTGTTGGTGCCTATTCGGTAGCTATGTATCACTTGTTTACTCATGCCTTTTTCAAAGCGATGCTGTTTCTTGGCGCCGGTTCAGTTATTCACGCAATGCACCATGAGCAAGATATGCGTAATTATGGTGGGCTTCGAAAAAAAATTCCGTATACTTTCTGGGCTATGATGGTAGGTACACTTGCTATAACTGGCGTTGGGGTGCCGTTAACACATTTTGGCTTTGCAGGGTTCCTTTCCAAGGATGCGGTCATAGAAAGTGCTTGGGCTGGAACCAATGCCGGTTTTCCTTTTTGGACTTTGGTTGTAGCTGCTCTGCTTACGAGTTTTTACAGCTGGCGTTTGATGCTAATGACATTTTTTGGGGAACCCAAAGGGGATAGCCAGGCTTATTCACATGCTAAAGAAAGCCCAATGGTGATGTTGATACCGTTAGGAATTCTTGGACTAGGTGCGATTTTGTCCGGCATGATTTGGTACTCAAGTTTTTTTGGAAAAGATTATCAAGTTGCAAAGTTTTTTGGGATGGAAAGCGAATATCATCAGACGACCCCAAAAGGGTCTGATGATAATGCCGACAAAAATAATAACGATGAGATTGAAGAAAAGTTGCCTCCTGTAGGCGCTATTTTTATGGGACCTAAAAATCATGTTTTGCATGATGCTCACTATGCGCCTATTTGGGTAAAAATAAGTCCATTTCTAGCTATGCTAGCTGGACTGTTTATGGCCTTATGGTTTTATGTTTGGGATAAGAAGAAACCTGCTCAATGGGCCTCTACTTTAGATCCTGTTTATAGATTACTTTTAAATAAATGGTATTTTGATGAAATGTACGAAACTATATTTGTTTCTCGAGCAAGAGCTATTGGTCGTTTTTTTTGGAAAAAAGGTGATAGTGGGCTAATCGATGGAACAATAAATGGAATAGCGATGGGTATCATTCCCTTTATAACACGCATTTCCACTCGCTTGCAGTCTGGTTATATATTTAGTTACGCACTCGGTATGGTGTTAGGAATTCTATTACTATTATCGTGGACGATTTTTTCAGTGGGAGTAAAGTAAGTATGGATCAACCACTGCTCTCTATGGTTACTTTTATTCCGGCTTTTGCAGCATTTGTTCTTCTTGTTGTAGCGCGTGGAGAGGACGCCGCTGCAAAGCTAGTTTGTAAAAGAGTGGCTATGTTTACCACGGTTGCGACCTTTATTGTGTCCTTGCTCATTCTGGCGCAGTTTGATCCCCTAAACACTAATTTTCAAATGGTTGAAAGTTATAAGTGGATCATGGGGTTAAATTACAAACTGGGGGTAGACGGGATATCTATTCTTTTTGTTATGCTGACAACTTTCATGATGCCTCTTGTGATTTGGGCATCTTGGAGTTTAGAAGTTCGTGTCAAAGAATATATGATAGCTTTCTTATTATTGGAGACCTTGATGTTGGGGGTCTTTATGGCTCTAGATTTAGTTCTATTTTATTTATTCTTTGAAGCTGGTTTGATCCCAATGTTCTTAATTATAGGTATTTGGGGCGGCAAAGACCGCATTTATGCCTCTTTTAAGTTCTTTCTTTATACACTTCTGGGTTCGGTACTAATGCTAATCGCCATGATTTCGATGTATAGTGTTGCAGGTACATCAGATATCTCATCTTTAATGCTTTATAGGTTTGATTATGGCACAATTAATTTATTGGGGTTTGAGATACTTGGAGGATTTCAAACTCTATTATTCTTAGCTTTTTTTGCAAGTTTTGCTGTGAAAATGCCAATGTGGCCTGTTCATACATGGCTACCTGATGCACACGTGCAAGCTCCTACTGCTGGTTCCGTAGTTTTGGCGGCAATACTTTTAAAAATGGGTGGATATGGTTTTCTAAGATTTAGTCTCCCTATGTTTCCAATTGGTGCATCGGAGATGACAAATCTAGTTTTCTGGTTATCAGCTATTGCAATCGTTTACACCTCACTAGTTGCGTTGGTGCAGGAAGATATGAAAAAACTTATTGCATACTCATCGGTAGCACATATGGGTTATGTTACCATGGGAATTTTTGCGGCAAATCAGCAAGGTATAGATGGTGCTATTTTTCAAATGTTGAGCCATGGTTTTATTTCTGGAGCTCTGTTTCTATGCGTTGGTGTTATTTACGACCGCATGCACACCAGAGAAATCGAAGCCTATGGTGGTTTGGTAAATATCATGCCGAGTTACGCCTTAATTTTTATGTTTTTTACAATGGCTAATGTTGGATTACCTGGCACTTCGGGGTTTGTGGGTGAATTTTTGACTCTAGTTGGTATCTTCCAGGTCAATACTTGGGTTGCTCTGTTTGCCACATCAGGGGTTATTTTATCCGCAGCATACGCATTGTGGCTTTATCGTAGGGTTGTAATGGGCGATCTTATAAAAGAGGCTTTACGGTCTTTAAAAGATATGAGCTTTCGTGAGAAAACAGTATTTGCACCTCTGATTTTCTTTACTTTACTACTCGGTGTTTACCCAGCTCTCGTCCTAGACATCATTGGGCCCTCAGTAGAAACTTTAGTCGCTGGTTATCAGAAAGAAATAAATGCTTCAAAATTAGTGCAAACCTCAATGTTAAAGAATTAGAGGGTTAGAGATATGATTTATGGCGATTTAAGCATTATTTTTCCCGAAATATTCCTTTCACTATATGCAATGGTTGCTTTAGTTGGAGCAGTTTATACCTCAAAGGACGAAATTGCTCAAAAAGTTACTTGGTTTACAGCCGTTGTTTTTATCTTTCTTGCTTTTTGGATGATTTTCTCAGAGGGCCAAACGGAAATTGCATTCGGAGGAATGTTTATTAACGATGCCTTTTCTAGATTTTCTAAAATAATAATATTACTCTCAGGAGCTGTTGTTCTGATTATGGGACAAGATTATATGAGTAGAAGAGGCTTTCTTAGATTTGAATATCCATTAATTATAGCACTTTCAGTTGTTGGCATGATGGTTATGGTGTCAGCAGGTGATTTAATGGCACTCTACATGGGTTTGGAATTACAATCCTTGGCCCTTTATGTGATAGCAGCATTTAAAAGAGACAGTTTAAAGTCAACTGAGGCAGGGCTAAAGTATTTTGTGCTTGGAGCTCTGTCATCAGGTTTGTTACTTTATGGTTCCGCCCTTACATATGGTTATTCAGGAACAACACTTTTTAACGGTATACTGGAGAACGTAAATGCTAATTCTCCGTCTTTAGGCTTACTTTTTGGGCTAGCACTAGTTATTGCTGGGCTGGCATTTAAGGTTTCTGCTGTGCCTTTTCATATGTGGACACCCGATGTTTACGAGGGAGCACCAACTCCTGTAACTGCCTTTTTGGCTACTGTCCCTAAAATGGCTGCGATTTGTTTATTTATGAGGGTAATGTTTGACGCCTTTGGGAATATTTTGGGTGATTGGCAACAAATAATTGTTCTTCTTTCTATCCTATCAATGTTTCTAGGCGCCTTTGCCGCAATAGGTCAAAATGATTTTAAACGTTTGCTAGCATATTCTTCGATAGCACATATGGGCTATGCACTTATTGGTTTGGCTGCAGGTACCGAATTTGGGGTTCAATCAGTTTTAGAGTATATGACGATTTATATCACCATGAATATCGGTGTTTTCGCTATTTTGATGTCAATGCAGAGAGATGGGCAATCTGTGACAGAAATTGCATCTTTAAGAATGATTTCTGAAACGGATCCTGGAAAAGCAATAGCACTATTAATTCTATTATTTAGCTTGGCGGGGGTTCCGCCTATGTTAGGTTTTTTTGCAAAGTTTGAGGTTTTGAGGGCAGCCATAAATGCGGATTTAATTTATTTAGCAATTATGGGAGTACTGGCCTCAGTGATCGGTGCTTTTTACTACTTGAAAATAGTTTACTTAATTTACTTTGGGGAAATGCCTGAAAGCCCTCTAGATAATTCGAAAACTCCTATTTTGAAAACAATATGGACAGCCTCTGCTGCAATAATGATTTTTGGTGTTGTAAGTTTATTTGGCGTTGAAGAGATGGCAAAAGCGGCGGCATCTTCGTTGTTAAATTAAAAATTATGGAATTTGATTTTGTTATCTTAGATGAGACAGAGAGTACTAACTCTGCGGCACTAAAACTTGCAAAATCTACTGATAAGCCTACTCTCATCGTCGCTAAAAAACAGACAAATGGGCGGGGTCGTATTGATCGTAGTTGGTCAGATCCGGGTGGAAATTTCTCTGGCTCAATCTTAATTAAAATAGACGAAGACGTACAAAACTTAGCTCTAAGATCATTTGTGGCGGCCTTATCGGTATTTGACGCAGTAGAAAAAAAAATAGGTGAAGAACATGAACTTTTAATAAAATGGCCAAATGATCTCCTTCTTAATGGCAAGAAAATATGTGGAATTTTACTAGAAACAAGAAATTTTGGCACTGTTTCGGCCTTAGTAATTGGAATAGGCGTGAATTTATTATCATCGCCAAGTTTAGATCAGATCAAAAATAGTACAATCAAACCAGGTTCTATATTAAGTGAAACGGGCGTTAAATTAGATCCAATAGATTTTTCTGAGTTGATTGCTCATCATTATGCTCTGCGAGAAAAGCAATTTAGAACAATGGGATTTTCTAAAATACGTGAGATTTGGATGGGTCGTGCAGCAAAACTTGGAAAAAAAATAACGGCTCGTACGCCAAATTTTGAATATCACGGTATATTTGACTCTGTTGATGAAAAAGGGCAGTTGATAATAATAAATAATGGTGAAAAAAAGAAAATTTCTGCTGCTGAAATTTTTTTTTAAATATTGGGTAGAATATAATGCTACTAGCTATTGATTGTGGAAATACAAATACAATCTTTTCAATTTGGAATGGGACTGAATTTGTTTCTACCTGGCGCACGGCTACTGATCACCAAAGAACTGCAGATCAATATTTTGTATGGTTATCAACCTTAATATCATTACAAAATATAAAGGCTAATATTACAGACGTAATAATTTCATCTACGGTGCCCCGTGTTGTTTTTAACCTAAGAGTTTTATCTGACCGTTATTTTAATACTCGTCCCATGGTTGTGGGTAAGCCGGAGTGTCAAATACCAATAGAGGTTCGAGTTGATGCTGGCACAGCCGTAGGTCCGGATAGGATTGTTAATTCAGTTGCTGGCTACAATCTTTTTGGCGGCAATCTGATTATTGTAGACTTTGGAACTGCTACGACCTTTGATGTGGTTGATCATGATGGTGCTTACGTAGGTGGGGTAATAGCTCCAGGTGTTAATTTGTCACTTCA
>CAYMIR010000013.1:0-19889 GCA_964390655.1 uncultured Marinovum sp. | reverse complement strand
GTTGTATTAAACCTTATTGCTGTTGCGTTGGAGTCAGTACCGACACTTCAAATAAATTATGGTTCGTGGTTTTATAGTTTTGAAATTTTTTCTGTAATAGTTTTTACAGTTGAGTATGTTGCCCGGGTATGGTCAGCTCCTGCAAAACGTGACCATGAAAATGGAGAAACAGGGCTAAAAGCCCGAATGCGTTATATTTTTAGCTTTTATGGTTTGATTGATTTAGTCGCCATTTTGCCATTTTATATTCAAGCGTTTTTTCCGGGATTAGACCTAAGAGTTCTCAGAGCACTACGTTTGCTAAGAATTTTAAAACTTAATCACTATAATTCTGCACTAGATGACTTGTTCGGGGCTATTATAGAGGAAAAAAAATCCTTTCTGACTACACTGTACATATTCTCTGTAGCATTCGTGCTTTCTTCTTCATTAATTTACTATGCTGAACACAAAGTTCAGCCGGAAGACTTTCGCTCTATTCCTGATGCTATGTATTGGTCTATAATAACGCTAACTACAGTAGGATATGGTGACGTCAGTCCAATTACTGTGTTTGGCAAAAGTATTGCAGCTATCACGGCTATATTTGGGGTGGTAGTCGTAGCTCTTTTGACTGGTATAGTTGCAAATTCTTTTAATGCTCAAATGGATCGACGGAAAGTAATTTTTGAGGATCAAGTTAGAAATGCCTTACTGGATGGCGTTTTGGATAGCGATGAAGAAGCTTCCTTAGATGACCTTAGGAAAAAATTTGGAATGTCTAAATTGCAAGCAGATGCTTTGATAAACCACGTCAAAAAAACAAGAGAAAATCCGGAATTATAGGATCAAGGAGGTTTTCTTGACACTTATAGATATAAAAACGGTAACCAAGTATTTGTTAGCTTCCATTCTTGTTGGAGTGGTATTAGGCATAAGTGGCGCTTTTGCAGCCCAGGGTTTCAGATCGGGAATAGTGATAATTACAGAATATTTGGAATTGTTTCTAAGTAGCCAGCCAAATTTTTTATTTTTTTTAATCACTCTTTCGATAGCACTTGTATTTGTACACTACTCAAGAAATTTTATTAACGGAAAAGCCTTTCAAAGTGTCTCCGATAGCATTTATTTAGCTCATAAATTTAATAATGAGACAGATGTCAAAGTTGGAGTGGTAAGTACAATTGCGGCTTTTTTTTCTGCGAGTGGTGGTGCTAGTGTTGGTCAGTATGGCCCTTTGGTACACTTTGGAACGACCATAGGGGCGTGGTTAAAGAAAAAAATACCATTTGATTTTACTCCAGATTTATACATTGGAGCTGGTGTGGCTGCGTCTATATCTTCAGGGTTTGGAGCCCCACTAGCCGGACTAATCTTTGCCCATGAAGCTATACTTCGTCACTATTCACACAAATCTATATTGGCAATTGCTACTGCTTCAGGTGTCTCCTACGGGATATCAAGCGCTATTTGGGGCGATGCAAATATTATTACTGTCTCATCTGATGATTTTAACTTTCTAGCAATTTTACTAGTGTCTTTTATCGCAGGTCCGGTTTTTGGGTTTATCTCCATACTATACATGCGCTCATTGCTTTTTTTTGCAAAATTAGCCGAGAATATTAAAGGAAATGTAGCCTTTAAATATGCCCTTGGAATTTTATCGCTCAGCTTTATCGGTCATTATGTACCCGAAGTCATGGGACTTGGCACGGAAACAGTTGCTAATGTATTAAATTCAAAAAACACGGTTATAATGCTGTTAATTATTTTGTTAGGAAAAATATTAGCAACATCAATTTCTCTTAACTTTGGTTTCTTTGGCGGAGTATTTTCTCCTGCTATACTGGTAGGAGCTAGTTCCGGGGCTCTTCTATCCGCGATCCTGATGTATCTAGGAATTTTTGATCAATTTCAACAGGCACTGGTTATAAGTGGCATTGCTGCTGTTGCAGGTTCTGTTATTGGTGCCCCGATTTGTATGGTTGTTATTGTTCTAGAACTTACAAACTCATATACTTTCGCTTTAGCTTCGCTTGTAGGTCTTGCGATTTCGGTTGGATATGTTCAGGTAAGATTTGGCTCATCCTATTTTGATGTGCAATTGCTTAATAGGGGCATTGATATTTCAAATGGTCGAACAGGTTTGTTCATGAATGAAACGGATATTTTGAAATATGCAGAAGGAAATTTTACGACCGTTGGATTGGATGATAGCATAGACGAGGTGGTCAAACTAATGGCCAAAACTGATCAGTCAGAATTAATTGTGGTGAATAAAAATGGAAAATTTTTTGGTAAAATAAATTCTCTTTCGTTGTTTAACAAAAATGGAACTTTGAATTCATCTGGCGCGGTAGATGCGACCTGTGTGGTTATCTCTCATGACGCATCTTTACAAGATGCGATGGAAGTTGCAGCAAACTTTGTTGGCGAAATAATCCCTATTGTAGACAAAAATACCAATGAAGCTGTTGCGATTATTACTGAGGGTGCCATATTCCAAGCCTACTTATCAAAACAAAACCAAACTGTTGAAATGGAAAAGAGATGAAATTTATGCAGCCCTTCAAAGAAATATATGATTTGTTAAATAATAATTTTGGAAAAAGGGTTTTTAAAATATGCGCAAGTTAATATTATTTTGTTTTTTTTCCCTTTTTTTTTCGGAATTAAGCTTCGCAAAAGAAGATTGGAGATGTGGTGTTCGATTGGTTTTTGATAGTGATGGTTCCGGGTCGGTTGCTAATTATGTGTTAGGCTTACAAGTAAAAAACACTACTGGCCGCAGTATAAATGGTGTTTCGGTAATTTATAAAGACAGTGCAAAAAATGTAATTGGAAACGCAATGCTAAATTGTTCAGTAGAAGACTTAGACGTTAAACCTGGTAGTTATGGCGAATGTAGTAGAGTTCTTCAAAGAGTAGATGGTGCGTATATAAATTCATTTGGCGTTCAAAAATGGACCGAAATAGTCAACAATCAATTAACGACTATGAATGCGGTACAATATTGTGAAGTTTTGGGATTTTCCTATTAGGTATCTGCAAATTTTACTTCTATCAATTTTATTTTAATATTTGAAATCTCAGCATTGTAATATATTTTTTCCAACGCTTCGTATAAAAGTAAATTTTTTGGTACATCAGACCTAATTAAATGTGAGCGATTTGTTGTCGAAATTCCTCTATAAATTATTTTTTCTGATATCATTATTTCAACTGTCTGTTTTTTGGTGCCGAAAATAAGCTCAACTCTGGCTCCAATTAAATTACGTTTTGTAAGATTTTCGATCGTTGCCATCACACGATATGCTCGCGCATTATTTTTCAGTATAATAGGTTCTAGCAAAGGAATTCTGACTATAACTTGAGGATCAGAAATATCCTGTTCCGAACAAAAAACAATTATTGCTTCTTCTAGATAGCATTCATATTTTATATTTTCTAAGTCTGAATTAGTTAAATATCCGTCGGCATAAGCTTGGGCACTCATAATGCCAAGGACACATAAAAAGTAGACTTGAAAAAATAAAAATAATTTAGATTTCAACATAGGAATTCTTTTTGACACGTCTGATTAATCCAAAATGAATATCTTTCGCTTCCTGAGAGTCGTACCTGAAAAGTTTTCCTCCGATTTTCTTTTCTGTCTCGAGACGAGAGTAAATTAATACTGCAGTAAATTTCTCTTCAACTTTTTCAATATTGGTAATAGCAAACTTAACATCTTTAGCTTCTAGGTATTCATTCTTGAGGGCGGCTTGCAACCGTTGAATTGAGTCTGCCTTAACTTGGGATAAGGAGTTTTTCGCAGTATTAGCCAGAACCTTGATTTTCTGTAATGCAATTTCAATATCTTGATCACTTGGTCGAGGAGTTTTGCAGACAATTATATTATTATCTGTTGATATGATTTTCAATCTATGTTCCTTCAGTACTTCTTTGATATGAGGAACATATTCATTACTGCTAAAACGTATGGTTATTGAATCAGCCGTTGTTCGTTCTTTTATAATCTCTACATACTGTCCTAATTTTCTTGGTCGAAATTTAATCCAGACAGTTACTGATTTAAAAATAAGTGAAAAATCGTTTAATGCGACGGAATTCTCTGCATTAGTTAAGAATGTATCAATAACATCATTCATACGTTCTTTCGCACTATTGATATAGGAATTTTCATCCTCAATAATTTGAACAATATTTTGTATATTCGACGTTTTTGTTTCTTCTTGTATCTCTTCTGTGGCCACCGTCGTTCCTTTCAGAATGTTACTTAAACTTCACTAATGTATAATGGTTAAAGGTAGATATATAATACATCAACTTATCATCAAAATAAAATCTAAATACTTAAAGCAGTCCTTCTTCGATGGCGACTTAGTCAATAAGGAGCCAATTTTATTAAATTTTTCTTGTTTCGGAAAAGTAATTGTTTTTAAAGCATTTAATTCAGTTACAAAGCCTGGATATTGCTTCTTCAGTCTGTCGTCAGATATCTTTGACATGCATTGATTAAGATGTTTTTTCCCTGTTTTATCCAAGGCTTCAACTATTTTTGTAAAATAATTTTTATCTAAGTTCTTTTTCAATTTTAATCGTTTGGCAGTTTTTGGCCTTAGATTAATGTTATTATCACTTCCGAGGGCGGTTGGAACATTTATTTCAATTTCTGGGATTATTACTAAGGGCGGCTGGCTTATATTTATAACACCCCCGGCAGAAAAAGCCTTGTCAAACTGAAGATTAATAGAATGCAGGTTTTCACCTTTTTTCTGACAAAAATCACTATTTGGTTGCAAACTTTTGCAATCCTCCTCCGCAATTGCAGCAAAGCTCATTATACAAAAGAATATGAATACTAATGACGCGAGTAATTTTCTGAAACTATTAAAACTATTAATAGATAAATTTGCCATTTTTGGGTTCTTTCACAAAATAAGGGTTTCAAATAAATTATTTTTAAAATTGCAAGTTTTGTGCCTTCTTAAGAAAAATATAATAAAATCAATGTGATTTATTTTTTTGACACATTAAATGTAAAAAAATAGGATATAAATATTAAGTATGGAGTTCCTATGCAAGTAACAGCCAAAGTAACTATCCAAAATTCCACTTATGAAGTTTGGTATGATTTTTTTCGTAGTTACGCTGAAAAGCGTGCAGAGTTTGTTCAAAATGAAATAGTAGAAAAACTCAGTGAAAACGAAGCCAAAGTATCCTTTGAAATCACTAATCTTGAAGGACTGACTGATCTTTCTGCTTCAAGCGAGATTATAGAAAAAGAAGCTGAGATGGGAGTGACCACAGAAATCTTATAGATGGATACCGGGCAAAGTGGTACGATTTGTGCTTAATTGTTTTGTGAGGTAAATTATGGTGCTTTTTCAAACAATCATTCCGGCCGTTTTGGTATTTTTAATATTTATATCTGGCCATTTTTTTATTTCCAGTAGTGGTTCTGGTCTGTATATATCAGAATTTAATGTTGAAATTGATGAACCATTGGATTTACAAGAAGATGTGAACCCAATTGATATCGACCCGGACACAGGTTTGATATTGCCTGATAAATATAACTACTTAAAAATTGAAAATATATTTTCTGGTAAATTAGTTGGATCAGAGAAGCTCTTTAGTATCGAGGTGGCTTTATTAACGAAACAACCAACAATTTCTTCTGATTTATTTATTTCGGCACTTTACGAAATGGAAGCAGACGTAGTGGCCGAAATTACGAAAGTAATTTTAGAAGTTACCTATGAACAAATAACTGCGCATGATGGCAGAGAAAAGCTCACAATGGCAATAAAAGATCATGTGAATGAATGGCTGGTTGAAGAGAAAGATATGTTTCCCGGCATTACTAGTGTTTTTCTTACAAATTTGAACATCGTGTAATGTTGGCACTTAATTTGCAAAAATAATTAAGAATTGGAGAATTTTATGAAACATGAAGTGATTGAAACCCCTTATACAGAAAATGTCTTAAAAATGTTTTTTGAGTGTAGAACATTCAATAAGCATAGTGAGGAAAAGGATATTAGAAACCTTGAGGCTTTAATTAATGTAGAAGATAAACGAATTGATTTTGTCAGAGACGACAATCAAACTGTGCGACCTGTACTCATTTAACTTTATTGTTGATAAATATATAAAGAATCACTGCGGAAACAATAAGTCCAAAGCTCGGTAAGAGTAGAACATCTAATAAAGTAGTTGTTTCGATATCAAGTAAGGATCTCCCTACAAAATTTAACAAAATTAAAGTCGCAAAGACCATGGACAAATGCACTCTTGCTTGTTTGCATCTTTCACATAGTTTTGCCATTTTTCGCTCTCATTGATTTAATTCTATGTTTGGTTTAACGTTACTGCATGCAAACGTCATACCAAGAATACAATATACTCGGAAAAAGTCGACCTCTGGTTCTAAACGCGCCAGCGACTAATGACGTTAGAAATACATATCTGCAGCCAAATTTAACTTCTGAGGTTAATCAAACTGAGCGTGTTGTAGGTGAAAATTATAATTTAAAACGAGTATACAGCCCATATCTATCACCCTCTCATATAGCAGTAGAGCAGATGGTATTGAGTCAAAATATCGCCCCAGTTTTTATACATAACGCTGCCAGAACAAAGTATTTTTCAGTATCTAAGCCCGCAAGCCCAGCAGATCATAATAAAACCAATATTTATGCCTGATCCAGTACATCAAATGGGCTGAATTCAATCGATCCCATGGCTATCATAAAGTCGTTTGTTTTAGAACTTTTAAGTTCCCAATTTTCCGGCATTTCATTACTTTTTTGTTGTTTATATCTAAATAGAAAAGCTTGAAAATTTCTTCTACAGAGTTTCGCATCTAGTTTGAATTTTTTTAAACCTTTCATAGGGTCAAATAACATTGACTCCCAATTTCTTTCCTTACCGGTTCTCCTAAACGTAATTCTTTCAAAGGCATAGTTTCTTAGAATAATGTCAGCCTCTTCTACATCGGCATCAGCTAAGACCCTTAAGAAAGACTCCGTAATATCACGTAAGTCCTCCATTGGAACTTCTTTATATTCTGAAGCGATATGATCGCATACTTTTTTGCTTATTGTTTCGAGCGGTAGCGTACCAACCAAAAAATTTTCGCAAATAAAAGTAGCTGCGCATTCTAAAACAAATACGGGGCAGTGCTTATCCATGTGTCCTTACAAAGAGTCTTCTATTCCATTCCAACCTTCTTGGATTAAAGTAACGTATTCTATGGATTTGTCCATATTCTCTGACCCTTTTTCTCTGAGTACAAAGTCTAAAACTGCTTGTCGTGTGAATTCATAAACTCTAAATAAATTTTTTGCTAATTCTCCACCGGCTTCAAAATCCAGGCACTTTTGGAGAAAATAAATGCTTGTTAAGGATTTTTCAAAAAAAGCATCCTTTTGCTCTATGCTGTTAGCCTCTCGCAATCCTTGCATAGAGTTTATTAGTTGACCTAAGGCGACACTAACGGCCTCAAAATTATCTGATTTGCTACCTAAAGAGCTAGTCTTGGTATTTTTGTATTCATTACGAGCGAAAGCTACATTCATCTTTTGTCCTCCGTGGTAAAGAAAACGTCTTGTCGGATTATTTATTTAGCTGATTTGTCAAATTTTTGAAAATATTTTTTTTAAATAAATAAATTTTCTTAAAATCTAAACGAAATTTATCTTAAATACCTGAAAAATAACAATAAAAATAAATTGGCATTTTCGTTGCACTTTTTTCCCGGAGGTAAATCTATGATCAAAATTGATTATAAAAACGAAATATTCGCTTCTGAGTTACGTTCATCTTTGAATGGTCGTGGAGTGGACTGCTTTTTATCTAATGATAGTAGCTGTGCGCCAGTCGATGCATTTGATGACGTCTATGTAGCTTGTGTATCTCCGGATTTCCAATTTTCTAACAATGGGAAATTTGTTTCCTTTTTGAAAGAACATAAGTTCAAAAAATCAGTTCTTGCCATATTTTCGGCGCCTGAATTTAAAGTAGAGTATTTTTTAAACGGAGCTGTGAGCTTATTCCACTTACCAATTGATCTAGATTTTCAAGGTCCAGAAAAAGATTTTTATTTACATTATGTGATTGAACAAATTGTACAAAACCATCCAAATCTTCCAGCAAAAGACGAAAAGTCTTTTAAATTAGCCGCGCTAATAAAGAGGATTGCAAATACTGATGCTACGGTACTTATCAATGGTCCCACGGGGACAGGAAAAGAAGTTGTATCAAATTTAATACATCAATTTTCTAATAGAAGTGAAAAAGCTTTTGTTGCAGTAAACTGTGCGGCAATTCCAGATCAAATGCTTGAATCAATGTTATTTGGACATGAGAAAGGTTCTTTTACAGGTGCGGTACAGCCAAACAAGGGTCTCCTTAGGGCTGCTGATGAGGGTACAGTACTCTTGGATGAAATTTCGGAAATGCCGATGAATCTCCAAGCAAAATTATTAAGAGTTATTCAGGAAAAAAAGGTAATGCCCATAGGAAGCAGTACCGAGGTAAGTGTTGACGTACGAATAGTTGCAACAACGAACAGGGATATGGCTGAGGAGGTAAAAGCCGGTAGATTTAGAGAAGACCTTTTTTATCGATTAAATGTTTTTCCGCTAAACACCTTGCGCCTATCTGACCGAACGTTTGATGTTCCAGTTATCGTCTCTAATATGCTTTTCAATTTGGATAAAGATAGCGCCGATAGGGTGAAAATATCAGGGCAAGCTTTTGAAAAATTGATGGAATATTCTTGGCCAGGCAATGTTCGCGAACTTTACAATGTTATTCAACGAGCAAAAATACTTTGTGCGGATAATTTGATTTGTGTTTCTGATTTAATTTTTGATGATTGTGAAAAAAACAAATCTACCAACACCGCCGAAGCTTTAGCTGCAAAATTTAGAACAACGGACTCTAATGAGATGGTGCTATGAAAATTACTGCTTCAAATACGCAATTAGTTCAGCAAAAAATGAATAATATCAGTCAAGCAACTGATAAAAATGTTTTATTGCAAGAAAAATCTATTCCCAGCTTTTCAGAGCGTCTGGGTGAGGGTTTAGAGCAGGTGGCTAAAACTCAAAATACTGCTAATCAATTAGCTAAAAACTTTGAGCTTGGTGTTGAAAACGATTTGGCTCGTGTCATGGTTGGTCAACAGGTTAGTTCACTTGCTTTCCAACTAACGCTCAATGTGCGCAACAAGGCATTAAGCGCATACAAAGATATTATGAATATGCCAGTGTAGTGGATTTAAATTATGGCAAATGTAGAGCAATTTCAAAATGAAGCACCTCTAGTTACACAGAGGACAGGATTACTTGCAACATCTTCAAATGCGTTATCACGTGTGAGAGAAGCTATAGATCAACCGGGTTTTAGAAGAGCCTTTCCAACTTTATTGGCTACTTTAACAGCTGTGGCTGCGATCGTTTTATATTTGGGTATGCAAAAAGCCGAGATGACAACGTTATACAGCTCTTTATCAGAGAATGAAAAATCCCAAGTATTAAACTCATTGAGAAATATGGGTGTAGATGTGCAATTAGACCCAGCGACAGGAGAAATTTTAGTACCCACTGACGTATATCATCAGGCCCGAATATCTTTAGCAGCGCAAGGTTTGCCTGACTTTGGAGGTGATGGCGTAAACAACTTAGATAACTTGCCTTTAGGTATTTCCAGATCGGTCGAAGGTGTAAGATTACGCCAAGTTCAAGAAGTGGAATTGGCGAAATCTGTAACAGAAATCAGCAGTGTTAAAGCAGCCAGAGTGCATTTAGCTCTACCCGAAAAATCTGTTTTTGTTCGTGATCAAACACCTCCCACTGCATCAGTTTTTGTAAATTTACAAAATGGTCATAAGTTAGATAAAACGCAGGTTCTTGCAATTACGAATTTAATTTCGGCGTCGGTACCTGGTATGAGCCCAAATAATGTTTCTATTGTTGATCAATTTGGAAATTTATTATCGAATGCTCCCGATGATCCAGATCAAGTATTGGCTGACAGCCAGCTCGAGTACCGGATGAGACTTGAGAATATTTATAGAAATCGAATTCAAAGCCTTGTCACCCCTATAGTTGGTAGCAACAATGTCAACGCTCAGGTTAATCTTGAGATAGATTTTACAAGGCGTGAGGTCTCGCAAGAGATTGTTGACCCCGACGCTCAAGCTACTTTGAGTGAGCAAAGTTCCTTAAATGTTACCGCCAAAAAGGAGGCAATGGGAATTCCAGGTGCAATTTCTAATGAACCTCCTCAAGAGGCCAATATTAATCAAGAGGAAAACCAAGCAGGCGCTGCAACAAATCAGGCAAACAGAAAAGAAGATCAAAAATTTGAGACAAAGTCTTCTACTGAGTTGAAGAATTACGAAAATAGCAAAACATTTGAAACGGTGAAAAATCCTTCCAATATTATTACGCGAATTGACGCGGCTCTTTTAATTCGCGATAAAAAAGTTGTAGATCCTGAGACTGAAGAAGTTTCTTATGAACCAGTAGCGCAGGAGGTTATTCAAGAATTGGAAAACCTTGTAAAGAGTGCTCTTGGTATTAAGCTTGAGAGAGGCGATACCCTTACAATAACATCTCAACCTTTTGTAGATGAATTTGATGGTTTTGAGAAAAAATTGTACGATACATCTTGGTTTAGATCGACTGTCGAGAATAGTCTTTTAATTCTATTAATAGGCGTCGTGGCTTTAGGTGTTGTTCGACCTATGCTGAACAAAATTTTGGTTCCCACAGCAAGTACGAACTCAGTTATGGAATTATATGCTGAGGCTGAGACAATGGCTGAAATTGCTGCCAAGCGAGCTACTGAAACGGCTGCAGTTGAGGTTGATGAAGGGGAAAGTCTTGATGAAATCAAGGCAAAGCTGAAACCAAAGAAAAAGGGTGGTATTTCAGCTGATCTATTAGATACCGCGAATACTTATGATGACAAAGTGGCTCTTGTTCGTATGATCGTTACAGATGAAGCAGGACGAGTTGCAAATGTTTTCAAACAGATGATGCGCGATGATTTAGAGTTACTCAAGTAGGGGACAAAAAATGGCTGAAGAAAATACAGATGAAAGTGTCCAGGAATTAAGTGGTACGGAAAAGTCAGCGATACTTATGATGCTTCTTGGAGAAGATGAAGCTGCGGCGGTGCTTCAGAAATTAACCCCCAGAGAAGTACAACATTTGGGTACGGCAATGTATTCTGTAACTGGGGTCGATCAAACAACAGTAAATGCTGTTTTAGACGAGTTTCTTGAAACAATTAAAAAACAGACTGGTCTTGGTTTGGGTGCTGGGCAATACATAGAAAATGTTCTTACTAAAGCACTAGGCGACGATAAAGCACAGTCTGTGCTAGGTAGAATTACACCTGCAAGTTCAGAGTCACAAATTGATATTCTGGATTGGATGGACGCAAGAGCGATATCTGAATTGATTATTGATGAACATCCACAAATTAAAGCTCTTATAATATCTTACTTGGAATTTGGATTGGCGGCAGATGTTTTGACCCTTCTTCCAGATGACCTTCAGGCCGATATTGTACGAAGGATTGCGACTCTTGAAACGGTTGAACCTGGAGCAATTAAGGAACTAGAGAGAGTAATGAAAGCGAAATTTGCAGCTAATACTTCACTGCGTGCATCTCAAATTGGTGGTGTTAAAGCTGCCGCTAAGATCATGAATTTCACCAAAACTGATATGGAATCTCGCATATTAAATGCCATTAAGAAAGAAGATCGAGACCTCATGGCTGAAATTCAAGATAACATGTTTGTTTTTGAAAATCTTGGAGGATCCGATGATAGATCATTGCAAACACTATTGAGATCTGTTGACCAGGATGTCTTGGTAGTGGCAATGAAAGGTGCGGATGCTCAATTACAAGAAAAACTCTTAGGATGTATGTCAACAAGAGCGGCCGCAAACATTCGTGATGAAATGGAAGCACTGGGCCCTGTTCGTTTGACGGAAGTGCAAGAGGCTCAAAAACAAATTATAAATGTTGCTAGAAAACTTTCTGACGATGGTACAATTGTTCTTGCGGGTCGAGGTGGCGAGGAGATGGTTTAATGCAGGATGAAGCAACCACCGTCGATAATCAGCAAACAGCAGATCAACAATCTATAGACATAAAAAGCCTACTAGACGTCGCAAACTCAAGTAAATTTGATGAGACTGATACCTTATTGCGTGGAAAAGATACTTTTGAAAAGGCCGAAAGTTTCTTTGATCTGATAAAGTCAGATGCAGGATCGGATAATAATGGTGTATCTGAAAGTGACACACCGATCTCGGAAAGTGCTGACAAAGATAACTTAAATGAAAAACTGAATGAGGGTTTAGATCAAGAAATCTTAGAAAAAGATCCCAGTAAGGAAGTTACATTTATTTCGTTAGATGAAAAAGACGCTGGCCCAGACTCGCAGGTTTCGGAAGCTTCAAGTGAGAATGAACCGAAAAAGGAAACTACATTTATTTCGTTAGATGATAAAGACGTTGGTTCAGAGCCAAAGGTTTTGGAAACTTCAAAGATCATTGGCAGTGTCGAAAATGAAAGTCTTGATGTAAGTGGGATGAGCGGTGCTAATGAGAATAACGATACCACTTTTGAAGCAGTCAATGTAGTTAAAGAAGTTGTAAATTCAGAACCTGATGAACAAGAGGGCCCAGACGATCCGGAGCCATCTCAAGAACAATCAGAGGAATATCAAAAAGGTTATCAAGATGCTTTGCTTGAGTTTGAAAAAACTTTGGAAGTTGAAAAAAAAGCAGTAGCAGATTTCTCAAACACACTTTTCTCTGTGCGAGATGAGTTTTCTGACCTTGTTGAAGAAATTCTGATAGAAAAGGCTCAAGGTATTAGTAGTATTTTTTTGGGAGAACTTATTGATGTGGCGCCAGAAAAATTAATAGAGCGTGTCAGGAAAGTTAGCTTAGAAGTACTTGAAAAAACGAGTGAAACCATTGTCGAATTAAACGAAATTGATGCTACAGCTTTTATTGAGAATTCAACTGATCTTCCATTTAAAGTAGTTACAACTCCAGATCTTGGAAGAGGTGAGTTTAGGATAATCGCGGGAAAGTCTGGATATCATCAAACAATATCAAATTAAGGTTTCTGAAATCAAATGGACTTAAATACGGAAAATTTACAAGTACCCGATCATTTTCTAGACTTTGCTTTGGCTAATATTCGGAAAAAAAAGCTTATCGAATGTTTACACACTGGCAGTGTGACCGGATTTGACGGATATATTGTTACATCAAGTAGCCTTCCATGTATTGTTGGATCTTTGTGTTATGTAGAAAACGATGCAGGTGATAGAGTTACCGGTGAGGTTGTCAGGATTAAGGAAAGCTCAGTTGATATAGTCCCACATGACAATTCCTTTGCTATCAGTGTGAAAGACAAAGTGGCTTTGGTGCAAGTTACACAAGAAGTTGAAGTTGGAAATGAGCTTTTAGGGAGAGTTGTTGATGGTTTAGGAAACCCACTTGATCAACTTGGCGCTATCAAATGTGAAAAATCATTAAGTTTAAATGGATCTTCTCTTAATCCATTTGAGCGTACACCTATTGAAGATATTTTAGATGTGGGTATCCGTAATATAAATGCTACGTTAACTTTGGGGCGTGGTCAGCGAATTGGGATTATAGCTGGTTCAGGAGTGGGTAAATCTGTTTTATTATCCATGATTGCGAAAAGTACCGATGCAGATGTGGTTGTGATTGGGCTGATTGGTGAACGTGGACGGGAACTTGCATCTTTTACTAAAGAGGTACTTTCTTCACATTCACGTGATAAAGTGGTGGTTGTTGCTGTTCCTGCGGATCGCTCACCATTATTGCGGATCCAAGGTGCAAAGCGGGCTACAGCTATAGCTGAGCATTTCAGAAATGAAGGCAAAAATGTTCTGCTAATAATGGACTCTTTAACCAGAGTTGCACATGCTCAACGAGAGGTCGGATTAGCACTGGGAGAGCAACCCACTTCTAGAGGATATCCACCGTCAGTGATTTCATTGCTTCCCAGTTTAATTGAACGGACGGGAACTAATTCAAAGAGTGGTGGCACAATAACCGCTATTTACACTGTTTTAGCCGACGGTGATGATGTCACTTCAGATCCAGTTGTGGATACAGCCAGGGCAATCTTAGATGGGCATATAATTTTAAGCCGAGACTTAGCTCAACAGGGTATTTACCCAGCTATAGACGTAAACCAATCTGTCAGTAGACTTATGACAGATATAGTTTCAGAAGAACAAACTAAAAATTCCCAAGTACTGAGAAAATATATTTCCAAATACTATGAAAACAGGGATCTTATTTTAATGGGTGGCTATGTTCAGGGGCAGGATGCCGATTTAGATATAGCTATGCAGCTTTGGCCCTCCATAGTAAATTTTTTAAAACAAGATGATGGAGAACCAGCCTCTTTTTCAGATTCAGTAGAGGCTCTCAAAAATCTAATTGGCGGGAATATATGAAGAAAGTGAAGCAAATTAATCTGTTGCAAACAAAAGAACGTCTTAAGCAACAGAAAACTATCTCACATTTAGTCCAAATCCAATCCGAGGCAGAAAAATGTCTCAAGGTTAGTAATGATTTGGAGGAGCTGGCACGAGATAAGGCAGAGGAAAAGCAGTCGGTCAATGCGTATGCTTTTCAAGCCAATAGGCAACTAGTTCAAAAACTTATGGAACAACGTGAAATTTTATTGAATAGGCAAGAGTTTTTAGAGCAAGAAAAACTGGCGACTACAATTGAGATAGGCCGGTCTAAAGCAAAGAATGATGTGTTAGAAAAAAGAAAGAAAAAAGAAAAAGTGACCGATGCGCGGAAAAAAAACTCCAAGATTGATGAGAACAATTTTGTGTCAGGCAGACGTTAGTATGGCATAATTATTGCAGCCGTTACCGTGAATTACTAACGTTGGACCCTTACATGACGAATATTATCGGTGGAAATTCAGGTAAAATCCAGCAGTTTGATCAAGGGCCAGACGGTCTGGCGACAAATGGAAACAGTAAAAGTCAAACCGCAGATTTTTTTCAATTAATCTCTTTACTAAGTGATGGTCTAAGTGACAGTCCTATTGAGGGCGAAAAATCATCTGAAACAAATAATATGATAGCTAGCCATAAGGCAGAGCATTTTTCACAAAACGAGTTTGTAGGTTTAACTGAGGATTTTGAAGCTTTACTGGGAACTGGCGAAGATAGAAACGTTAATAGTTCAACATTGTCTCAACTTAGCGGGATAATAAAATCTTCGAAGATTTCTTCAAGAGATGACACTGAATTACAGTTAAAAAATCTTTTAAGCACGATAAGCTTGGAGTTAGACAAACTTCAACTGGGTAATGATTTTCTTGCAATTAAGAATTCAAAAATTGGTTTAAAAGATGCCACCGAAGCATTCTTAGGCCTTTTTGAGGAAAATTCTTCAGATAAAAGCGATAAAAGTAAAATTTTAGATTATTTAAAAGTAATAGTTCCGTCTGAGAATTTACCTAATTTCCCATCATCAAAGAAGTTGAAGGACAACACCTTTGAGTCTTCTGCGGAAATTAAAAATTTACCATTTGAAAGTGGAAAAAGTGGATCTTTATTGTTAGATTTGTCTTCTTTAAAGGCGGCTGGTTTGGAAAAAAATGAAGGAATAGCCCTGATAAACAACCTTTATCTGGATCAGGATAGTCTACTCGATAACCAGAATAAAAATCAAAACAACAAATTAGAGGCATTTAACCTAGCGATAGAAATATCAGCTAACGGTTTAAATGCCGAGGTTTCAAATTTAAGCTATGGAAATTTGACCTTACAAAGAGAAAAATTCCCGCTAGGTGGTTTGGATGAATTATCTGCAGTAACTGTTGAGGTCCCAAATAAAAATTTAGCAGCGCTAAATGTCAGTATATCTATAGAAAACTCTGAGGATTTTATTATTCCAGAGACGTATGTTGTTATAAATTTTGATGGCAACCAAGATTTTAATGGACCTGCGCAGCAACCATTTGATTTAACTAAAATACAAAGCCGATCGCCAAGTGATGGTGAGCTGCCTGCTAATACGATATCTAAAATAATCGCTGGAATTGGTCTTGAGCCAAAAGACTTTGTAATTGACGAGACCCAAATCATAAAATCCTTTCAACCCAATAAGGGTATTAATTCTCTTGCGGAAAACGTCAAAACCTTTTCTTCGGAACTTACTACCAGTTTGGAACCGTCTTTAATCAATAAAATTGACCTTAACGAAATAAGTTCAGTCGATTTTGCGAAATTTTTGAAGGATAGATTACAGGCTGCAGTTAGTTCAGTAACTAAAAAGCTTAATTTTAAGAAAGATATTGCTGAATTTTTAGAGGCTAGTAAGGCTGCGGTGATTATCAGGGAAGTTGCATCAAAAGTTGCGAAAAAAGAAGTTGGTTTGAATGGGGATAGAAGTGTCAAAAAGAAGCTGTTTTTATCATCGGCAGATGTAATTGGTTATCGTCTGGTAATTTCAGGCAAGGTAACAGAAACAGATCAACCGGCCAAAAATTCAAGGGAAAACCTTTTCACAGCTGGTAAGGAGAGCGCTGACTTGCCATTTAAATCTCCTGATGAACAAATTCCTACCATACGGAGCACAAATACATCGGCAAATTTAGTGAGTACAATTCAGTCTTCCATTGAGCAAAGTATTTCTCGATTAGAACGAGCCGTTGATAGATCTTTAACCGTCCAGTCTCATAATTTCAGCCAAAGAATTTCTTTACTTGAGTCACAGTTTTCATCGAGATTATCTAACGCTTTATTAGAACAGGCAATTAATTCGAATGAGAGCTTTGATTTAATACTAGAGCCAGAATCTTTTGGGAAAGTGCGGGTAAACGTATCTGTTGATAGCTCACAAATAGATGTTAAACTTATTGCAGAAAACTCATCTACTTTGGCTATTTTGAGATCGTCAGAAAGTATGTTGCAATTAATTTCTGAGCAAAATGGCCTAAAGCTTGCAGAGTATAATGTTGAATTGAATAATAACGCTCAAAATAATGAAGGATCGCAAGGACAAAAAAACGAAAAAGATCAAAATAATGAGTTCAACGAGGGCGTTGAAGAATTGGGAGACAAACTGGATCCACTTATCGAAAATGATGATATTCATAGTTTAAATCTTATTGCGTAGGTAGAGTAATGGCTGAAGAAGAAGAGAAAAAAAAGTTTAACTTCAAAAAGATAGCGTTATTTGGCATTGGGCCGATAGCATTGGTTGGTATAGGCGTTGGTGTTGGTGCTTTTCTATTTATGCCGACACAAACACCTGTTGAACAAGTGGAAGAATTAATTGAGAAGAAGCTACAACAGGCAGGCCAATTACCGAGTTCTCCTGGTGATGAAGAAAGCTCAGCTGATCCTGATAAGGTATATAAAGATACACCTAGCACTGAAACTTTTGTAACGAGTTATTATACTTTTCCGGATAATTTCACCACTAATTTGAGAGGCTCTAAGGCATTCCTACAGATAAGTGTTGGAGTATCTACCCAATATGATGAAACTGTAATGGAAAATGTTGAACTACATCAATTAGCCCTGCGATCAGAAATTCTTGGTGTAGTAAGTGAGTTTTCTGTGGAAGAAATTGAAGGAAAAGAAGGTCGTGATAATCTGGCTGAGAAAATTAGACTTGCGATAAATGAAAAATTAGAGTTGTTGGAAGGCTTTGGTGGTGTTGAGGGAGTTTTCTTTACCTCCTTCGTGTTACAATAATAGAGTAAATAAATGGTTGGTTCGCGTAAACTCTCAAATGATGAAGTAGAAGCTCTTCTTGGTGGCTTGGAGAGTGATGAGGAGCAAGCTGTTGCTAAACAGTTTGATCCAAATGAGGTGCGTGAGTTCGTATTTGGATCCGAAGATCTCTCTTTGCTTGGTGATTATTACGCTCTGAGAATGATAAATGAAAAAATTTGCAGATTTACTCGGTCTGTTTTTCTTCCGATGCTTAGGATTATGCCTCGAATTTCATCTTTTCCACCTGAAGTGAAATCATTTGATGAATACGTAGAAAGTTGTGATAGCTTTATCAGCGTCACAAACAACAGAATAGAAGAATTGAGGGGTAACTGTCTCGTTGTAATTCAAGCTCCATTTATATCTCACCTTACAAATTCTTACTATGGAGGCTCAAAAATACAGTCTCTTTTTGCGACACAGGGTGAGTTTACGGCTACGGAGCAGCGCATCATTGAAATAATAACTGAAGGGATGAATGAAGCTTTAGAGGTTGCTTGGAAAGATCTAATTAAAACAAAATTTGAAGTGCAGACAAGAGAGGAAAACATTCAGTTGATTTCTTTTGTGGATGGTGTTGACACAGTTATTGTTTGCTCATTTATGGTACAAATGCCTCAGCAAGACCCCGTTAGTTTTGACATCGTGTACCCGCTGCAAACTTTAAAACCAATTTCTTCACAGCTAAGATCACGTGTTCAAAACGAATTTGCACATGACGATAGAACTTGGAAAGATCGACTGCAAAATGCTGTGTTATCAATACCTTTGACACTCTCTGCGGAGCTTGGAAAACCTAAGACGTCTTTGGGTAAACTTATAAAAAGCAAAGAAGGCGATGTATTTCCTATGTCGACGCCAGAGAATATTTTAGTAAAGGTGGCAGGTCAAAGTTTATTTTATGCGGATATAGGCAAAGTTGGTCCTAATGCCGCCATTTCAATGAAACAAAGAGTTTCAGAAAGTGGGAAAAAGAATGGCTGAAGAAGTTGAAAATTCTGAAAATCAAGAAGGTACTGAAAATTTAAAAGTTCTGGAGAATATTGATGTAATGCTGACTGTGGAAGTTGGTCGTACTGAGATAACAATAAAAGACTTGCTCAGGCTTAATGAAGGGTCAGTAGTCGAACTTGATCGGCTCGCTGGTGATCCATTGGATATTATGGTGAACAACACAAAAATAGCTAAAGGTGAAGTCGTAATGGTTGGCGAGCGCTTTGGGGTTCGCTTTGGGGAAATTGTTGATCCTGAAAAAAGAATGGAAAGTATTTAACTTATTTCGTTCAAAAAATTGAATATTTCTAATAAATCACTTAACTATATGATTTAAATAAATAAATTAAGTATGGCATATTGCGTGCAATACTCCTTGTAATACTTGGGAGTAGTTATGTCGTACGATAAAATCCTAATCGTTGTATTGTTCTTGCTGGCATTGGTTCTTGTTCAATTGCTGATTAAGTACCGAGGAAAGGTGTTGCATTCATCGCTTCCAAAAACCAATAGTATTTCTAAAATAAATGTTCAGGCGAGGTTACCGCTTTCAAAAAATGATCGAGCAGATGTAGTTTCAGTCGGTAAACAGTCTTTTCTTTTAGTTTTTGCCAAGGGAAACTCTCCTTCAATTATAGAACTAGCAACTGATGACCAGCAGGTTCTTAACGAGATTGAGGAGTGAATATGTCATTTCTCAAAAGTATTCTCTTTGTAATATTTGTTTTGATAGGTGGTATTGCCTGTGCTCAGGATTTATCTGCTTTCGGATTGCCTGCAGTAACTTCAGTTGAAGAGCTTAACGGCGAAACGACCTACTCGCTTTCCTTACAGATACTAATACTTATGACTGCTCTAACAGTTTTGCCCTCTCTTGTATTGGGTATGACGGCCTTCACAAGAATAATTATAGTTTTATCGATTTTGCGGCAAGCACTAGGAACACAGCAAACACCCCCAAATCAAGTACTGATAGCGGTCGCTCTGTTTCTCAGCTTCTATGTTATGAGTCCAATTTTTGAAATTCTTTATGTTGAAACAATTACTCCATTTCTTGATGGTAAAATTGAGATTAACCAGG
>CAYMIR010000012.1:0-20048 GCA_964390655.1 uncultured Marinovum sp. | reverse complement strand
ATTTCAGCTGCAACAATTAGAAATGTTATGCAAGACCTAGAGTTTTTAGGACTACTAGGAAGTCCACACACAAGCGCTGGAAGAATACCCACCCAGCAAGGTTTACGTATGTTTGTGGATGGTATTTTGGAGGTATCAGAGGTTGATAAAAATGACAGAAAAAAAATTGATAAGATAGTTTCAGATGAAACCAATCAAGTCGACGATATTCTAGATGATATTTCCACAACATTATCGGGTGTGACACAAGGAGCTTCGCTTGTATTAACTCCGAAACGTGAAGCTCCAATTAAGCATGTGGAGTTTTTACCTTTATCAATAAGCCAAGCTCTGGTTGTCTTAGTTTATGCTGATGGTCATGTTGAAAATCGACTATTTAAGCCCCCACCGGGTCAAACGCCAAGCTCTATGAAAGAGGCCGCAAATTTTTTGAATGCTCTTATGGAGGGGAACACATTAAGCGAAGCAAAAAAATTAATCAAAAATGAAATTGATTACCGACGGCAAGAACTTGATACTTTGGCTCGCGACTTGGTGCAGAGCGGTTTAGCGCTTTGGGAAGATACTGAAGAACGGCACGAACGATTAATTGTAAAAGGAAGAGCAAATCTTCTTAATGAATCTTCACAACAAGAAGACTTAGAAAGAATAAAAAATCTATTTGACGATTTGGAACGAAAACGCGATATAGCAGACTTCTTAGAGGTTACTGAAAAAGGCGAAGGGGTAAGAATTTTTATAGGATCGGAAAACAAACTTTTTTCTTTGACGGGTTCATCTTTGGTCGTCTCCCCTTATATGAATTCAGATCGTAAGATTATTGGTGCTGTAGGAGTAATTGGTCCTACAAGATTAAACTATGGGCGAATAGTTCCGGTGGTGGATTATACCGCGCAACTGGTTGGAAAAATGATTTCGGACCGAAATAAGAGGTGATGAATGGCTGAGCAAAAAAAAGAAGAATTCTTGGATGAAGTAGAAGAATCTGAATTAGATCAAGATGAGTTAATAGACATTGATGCAGAGGCAGCTGAGCTAGAAAAACTAGATGAAGTTACGGCAGAGCGAGATGATTATCGAGATAGGTTCATGAGAGCGCTTGCTGATGCAGAAAATGCCCGAAAAAGGGCAGATAAAGATCGAAAAGAAGCAGAGAACTACGGTGGATCTAAATTGGCGAGGGATCTTTTGCCGATATATGATAATATGAAAAGAGCTGTTGACTCTATTACTGCCGATCAAAAAGAAATTGTTGGTTCCGTGATTGAAGGCGTTGAGCTTACGATGAAAGAATTATTGAATGTCTTTTCAAAACACGGAATAAAACCCATATCTCCAGAAATTGGTGAAAAATTCGATCCGCAGCTACACGAGGCCATGTTTGAGGCCCCTGTCCCGGGCACAAAAGCTGGTGATATTATAGAAGTTTCTTCTGAAGGTTTTATGTTACATGATCGCCTGTTGCGCCCCGCACATGTAGGAGTGTCATCGAATAACTAACATTTTAATGTTTTAGGGTTTCTTTTAACTTGTAGAGAAACTCCAAGGCGTCCCTGGGTGATGTGCTGTCTAAATTAATGTTTTTTATTTCTTCGTGAAGCGGGTCTACTTTTTTTTCTGCAGGTTCATGAGAGTTTTGATCGTTAGAAAATAAAGGAAGATCACTCATTAGCCCCTTCAAGTTTGATTGGCCTTGGTAGTGCCCTTTTTCAAGCTTTTCTAATATCAGTTTTGATCTTTTTATTACATTTTCCGGCAAGCCAGCGAGCTTGGCAACTTGAACGCCGTAGGATCGATCTGCAGCTCCTCTTCTAACTTCATGTAAAAACACAACCTCACCTTCCCACTCTTTGACCGCGACAGTAGAGTTTTCTAATCGATCCATTTTAACTGATAAATGCGTTAATTCGTGATAATGCGTGGCAAATAGTGCTCGTGCCTTATTTACATTATGCAAATGCTCTAAAGTAGCCCAAGCGATTGATAGGCCGTCATAGGTTGCTGTTCCTCTGCCAATTTCGTCCAGTATTACAAAAGAGTTTTCATCAGCCTGGTTTAGGATAGATGCGGTTTCCACCATTTCGACCATAAAGGTAGATCGACCCCTGGCTAAATCGTCTGATGCACCTACACGGCTAAAAAGCTGAGATACAATACCTATTTTGGCTGAAGTGGCAGGAACGAAACAACCAATTTGAGCCAATAAAACGATGATAGCATTTTGCCTTAGAAAAGTTGATTTTCCAGACATATTTGGCCCAGTAAGCAGGCAGATTTTTCCATCGCTTAAGATACATTCATTTGAAATAAAAGCCTTCCCCTCTTTTTTCAGAGCGTGTTCAACTACAGGATGGCGCCCACCAGAGATCTCAAAGTTCTGTGACAAATCAACAGCAGGCTTAACCCAAGACTCATTTTTAGCTAATACAGAAAAGGCAACGACAAGGTCTATTTCTGATAAATAATCGGCAACATTGGCGATACATTGGCCGTATTTTAATATTCTATCGCATAAATCTTTGAAGGTTTGTTTTTCTATCTCCAAAGAATGACTGGCCGCGTTTAAAATCTTAGTTTCAATCTCAGCAAGCTCGACAGTTGAAAAACGAACTTGATTTGCTGTTGTTTGTCTATGGATAAAGGTGTCAGACAGAGGAGGCGATAACATGCGTTCGGCATGAGTGGCTGGTGTTTCGATAAAATATCCGAGAACATTATTATGTTTTATTTTAAGAGACTGAATGCCAGCGGTTTTCATATAGCCCATTTGCATCTCGGCAATGATTTTTTTCCCTTCGTTTTTTAGTCTTCTGGCTTCATCTAATTTGGGATCAAAACCCTCTCTAATAAACCCGCCGTCTCTTGCCAATATAGGTGGCTCATCGACAAGGGCTTCGGAAAGTAAATCTAAAAATTTATCTTGTTCTGGAAAAATAGCCAACTTTTCTTCAATGAGTTTTGGCAAAGCGAAATTTGAAAGCATCTTTGATATAATGGAGGATTGGAGCAATCCATTTCTAATAGACACTAGGTCTCTTGGGCCGGCCCTATCCAATGAGACTCTGGATAATGCCCTATCTAAATCAGGAACTTTTCTGAGTTCTGACCGAAGACTAGATGATAAGTCTGCATCAGCTATCATGAAATCTAGACCGTTTAATCTTTTTTCAATTTCATCTAGATTAGTAGAAGGGGCGGACACTCTTTTTTCTAATAATCTTGCCCCACCTGATGTTAAAGTATGATCAATTACCGAAAGAAGTGAACCAGATTTATTTCCAGAAGAAAGCCCCTTTGTTAACTCTAAGTTTTTTCTAGTTGCTGTATCTATAGTCATAAAGGATGAGTTTATTTCTCGCCTTGGTCTTGATAATAATGGGAGCTTTCCCTTTTGTGTTATTTGTAAATATTCTATGATGGCCCCCATAGATGATAGTTCGGCCCTAGTGAAGTTTCCCAAGCCGTCGACGGTCTCAACGTTAAAGATTTTTTTTAAACGTTCTCGCGCGGAGCTGCTGTCAAAAGCGGAATTTCCAAGCTCTGTAACACTAATACCAAACTCCTCTGCTAGATCCCGATGTACTTTTGCTAAGTCTTCAGAAAGCAGAATTTCACTAGGAGAAAGTCTGGTTAATTCCGAGGCTAATCTTTCTGGATTTATGCTAGAAATGTAAAAAGAACCGGTTGAAATATCAATCCATGAAACTGATGCTTCTCCGTGTACTAAAGAATAAGCTGCAAGGTAGTTACTTTTCTTGGCGTCTAACAAGGTATCTTCTGTTAAGGTTCCAGGAGTGACTAGCCTTACAACCGCTCTTCTAACTACAGCTTTGTAACCTCTTTTTTTTGCTTCTTCAGGGCTTTCCATTTGTTCACAAATTGCAACGCGAAAACCTTTGTTTATTAATGTGTAAATATAGTTTTCTGCAGAATGATGAGGGACCCCACACATTGGTATATCTTCTCCACTATGCTTTCCTCGTTTTGTTAAAGCGATATCTAAAGCACTTGCTGCAACTTTAGCATCTTCAAAAAACAACTCATAAAAATCGCCCATTCTGTAAAACAATAAAGCCTCAGAATAGGCAGATTTAATTTCCATGTATTGCGACATCATTGGTGTCACGATGGTCCTCCCAAGCTTTAAAATAGTCTAACACTTGTTTCGCTGGGTAAAAGCTGAAAAACTTCGGCCATTAATGTTTGTCAATTTAAGAATGCATCTTTGCCCCAAACCTCTTTGAGGCGCTCATCTCTCCCGCAGGCGGAACGGTATCTTTTGTATGCATTTTTTTGTTTTATTGGGCCAAATCTAGTGAACACTAGGTTCTCGCCCTTGTAATAGTCTTGATGATATTTCTCGGCAGTAAAAAATTTGCTAACCTCTAAAATAGGGGTAACAATCTTTTCTCCTAGAATTGCTTCTGCCTCTAGAAGGGCATTTCTTGCAATTAAAATTTGATTTGGTTTGGCAAAAATAGCTGACTTATAGCTATGGCCCCGATCACAGAACTGTCCACCAGCATCAGTAGGGTCTATAGAACGAAAAAATTTATATAAAATATTTTTTATTGTAATTATGTCGGGATCAAAGTGAATAATGACGGCTTCATAGTGCCCTGTGCCACCTTTTACGACCTGCTTATAGGTCGGGTTTTCCACAAATCCACCAGTGTAACCAGAAATGACTTCACTGACCCCGTTTACTTTTTCAAAATCGGCTTCCACACACCAAAAACATCCACCAGCCAAGATTATAGAGTCTTTTGATTGTGCGTGTAAATTAAGATTGCCCAAAAAAGGACTTATTTGTGTTGTTAATGTTAAAAATAAAATAAAGACGGGTTTTAATATTTTGTGCATGAAGCTTTCCTGTGATCGTTAATTATAGGCATAGGGTAAAAAAAGCTTTTGCCAACCTAGAAATTTTGAAAGACCAATGAGAAATACTTCTTGGCATAAATTAACTTACCTAATAGCAATATCGAAAAAGGGGTAAAAATGATAAAAACCGTTTCTACACACCAATCAGAGGACGATATCAGAAATGAAGATATTTTAATCTATTTAAACGGAAAAATATTGCCAAAAAATGAGGCGGTGGTAAGCGTTTATGATAGTGGATTTATGTTGGGAGACGGCGTTTGGGAGGGATTAAGGCTATATAATAACAGATGGGCCTTTTGTGATGAACATATAGATAGGCTGTTTGAGGCAGCATTAGCGATAGATTTAGACATTGGTTTAAGTAAATCAGATGTTATTGACGCTCTTATTAAGACCCAAAGCTCTAATGATATGGTAAACAATGCCCATGCTAGGCTTATGATAACACGGGGACCTAAAAAAAGACCCTTCCAACATCCAGGATTATCACAAGATGGACCCACATTTGTTATTATTATGGAGCACTCTGTTCCCAAAATACCAAGGCCCATATCTTTAGCGACGGTGCCTCACTTGAGGGGCTTACCAATGACTCAAGACCCAAAGTTAAATAGCCATTCAAAACTTAACTGCATATTAGCTTGCATAGCAGCAGAGAAGGCTGGTGCGGATGAGGCGCTAATGCTTGATATTAACGGCTTTGTGAATACGACGAATGCCTGTAATTTTTTTATAGTTAAAAAAGGTGAAGTCTGGACTAGCACAGGTGACTATTGCATGAACGGAATTACTAGGCAAAAGGTGATAGATATATGTCGATCAGACGGTATACCAGTTTACGAAAAAAACTTTTCTTTAGTCGATACATACAGTGCGGAAGAGGCTTTTCTAACGGGTACTTTTGGGGCACAAACCCCAGTGGGGTCTATTGATGGAAGAAATATAGGTAAAGGCGAATTAGGTCCAATCACAGAACGCATTAGAAAGCTGTATAAGCTATTAATAAAAAAAGAGTGTGTATGATTAATTTAGCAGTTTGGTCTGGACCGAGAAATATTTCGACAGCTTTAATGTACTCATTTGGTAATCGAGATGATTTTGAAATAATCGATGAACCATTTTATGCAAATTATCTGATTGAAACAGGCTTAGATCACCCAATGCGAGAAGAAATTATATTATCGCAACCAGAAAGCATCAAAAGCGTGGTGGATAATTTGACAAAAGACAGATCAATTATTGGCAAAAATTTATACCAAAAGCATATGACTCACCATATGGTTTTTTCAGTTCCACTAGGTTGGCTTGATCAAGTTAAACATGTTTTTTTACTTAGACATCCCGCAAGAGTAATTTCAAGTTTTGAAAAAAAATACAATAAGATAAGCGAGCAAGACATAGGTTACAAAAAACAAGTAGAGTTGTTTTTGGAGGTTACAAAACGTGGCTTGGACCCTATTGTTGTAAACTCTGAAGACATCAGAAAGAAACCTGAAGAGACACTTACAAAACTATGCAACAGAGTTAATTTAGGATTTCAAAAGTCTATGTTATCTTGGCCAAAGGGTGGGCATAGAAAAGACGGTGTTTGGGCTTCACATTGGTATGGGTCAGCACATAAATCGACCGGGTTTTCTGGTCCAGAAGATAAATTACCAAATTTGAAAGGAAGAAATGCAAATCTGGCTGAGGCTTCTATGCCTCTTTATAGCTCTTTATTAAAGTTTGCTATCTAACAAAAAATGAAATCTGTTTTTCCAACACCTGAACCACCTATGCTTAAAATTACAGGAAGAAACTATGGGTATCCAGTACGAAGAGTTTTCTGTGTTGGTAGAAATTATGTTGAACATGTTCTCGAGCTTGGGAATGAGGTGGAAAAAAAACAGCCGTTTTATTTTACTAAATCATTATTTTCATTATTGGGCTCAGAAAAAAACCTTACTTACCCCCCTATGACAAATGATCTGCATCACGAGGTAGAATTGGTTGTTGCGATCGCAAAACCACTTCAAAAAGCAAACAGGGAAGATCTAAAGGGTTCTATATTTGGTTATGCTTGCGGACTAGACATGACTAGGCGTGATTTGCAAAGTATAGCAAAAAAACAAGGTAAACCCTGGGATATGTCAAAAGACTTTGACGGTTCTGCTATAATAGGGAAAATCACAGAAGCTAAAAAGGTTCCAGAAATAAGCAACGCAAACCTCAAGTTGTTTTTGAATAATAGACTTCAGCAGCACGGACAAATATCAGACATGATCCACTCTGTTGATGAAATACTTTTAGATTTATCAAAATATACTCAATTAATTCCTGGAGATTTGGTAATGACTGGCACACCCGCAGGCGTTAGCGCAGTGAAACCAGGTGATTTTTTGATTGCGCAAATAGATGGCTTAACAGAACTAAAAGTAAAAATAACAAAATAATAACCTAACCTGAAAGGCCAAGTAAACTTCTAGCTTCTTGTGGTGTCGCAACTGGTCTTTTGTACTTTTCACATAACTTAACAGCCCGTTTAACAAGTGCTGCATTAGATGGCGCTAGAGTTTCTTTATCAAGCCGAACATTATCCTCTAGGCCAACTCTTGTATGGCCACCGGCTCTAATAGACCATTCGTTAACTAGGATTTGGTTTGCACCTATTCCCGCTCCACACCATTCTGATTTAGGTGCACGTTTCTGCATTAATT
Organism: uncultured Marinovum sp.; assembly: GCA_964390655.1. GTDB lineage: Bacteria > Pseudomonadota > Alphaproteobacteria > Rhodobacterales > Rhodobacteraceae > Salinivivens. Next base: position 12,465 of record CAYMIR010000012.1, on the reverse strand, counting down.
CGACATAAAAATTGAATATAGTTTCATCTGCTGGCATAGCATTTTTTACACCCATCACGAATTGAACATACAAATCCCCAAAAAGAAGACCTTTAGAGTGCATATCGATGGCGTTTATTATATGTGAAAGATCGAAAGCCTCTACTTCAGGCATAACTTTGTGAATACGCATTTGCTCCGCTAACCAAAGGATCAGATCTGGTGAGTTTTCATAAACTCGTGTTGGGAAATTGTTAGAACCCACTGACAAAGATGCCATATCTGGTTTTAATGGTAGCATTCCTCCCCGTTCTTTTCCCGAACCAGATCTTCCCCCTGTTGAAAACTGAATAATCATATCTGGGCAGTACTTTGAAATACCATCCATCAGTAAAGAAAACTTTTCTGGATCAGATGTTGGAGTTTCATCTTCATTTCTGACATGAGCGTGGCATATTGTTGCCCCAGCTTCGAAAGATTCATGCGTGCTTTCTATCTGCTCAGATATTGAAATCGGCACATTAGGGTTGTCTTTCTTAGTTGGAACAGATCCAGTGATTGCAACACAAATAATACATGGTTTGCTCATTAAGCTTTTTCTACTTTCAATAATGATTTATTTTTTTGTTGGACCACTAAACCACTTTACATAAATTCGAGCAAGGTCGAGATGTATGTTAAACAATAAGAGCCTTTCAATTTTAACAGTTATTTTAGCGGCAACTTTGTGGGGTACGACTGGAACCATTCAAGCGCTTATTCCTGAATATAAAGAGCCCTTGGTCGTAGGTGCTATACGTCTCTATTTAGCAGCAATTTATTTATTTTTAATATCGATTTTGTTTGATAAAAACCTTCTTTCTGCCATTTTTAAGTCCCCTGTTTTAATAGCCTTTTCTGGCCTATTTATGATGTTATATAACATGACTTTTTTTGCGGCTGTTTTGATTTCTGGTGTGGGCGTAGGAACAGCGATTACTATTGGAAGTGCGCCCATTTGGGCAATTTTATTCGAGTTTATTATATTAAAATCGATACATAGTTTTAATAAACTAATTGGCGCAATTTTGGCCGTGACTGGTATCTGCGTGTTAATGCTTTTTGATGATAATACTGACTGGTCAAACTTGGGTGCTTTTTTGGCTCTACTTTCAGGTTTGTCTTATGCGCTTTATTCACTGTCTACATCTAGGATAGTTAAGAAGTTTTCACACCATAATACGGCTGCTTGGACGTTTTTAATAGCTGCTTTTCTATCTACGCCAGTATTTATTTTTTTCCCATCATCTTGGGTATTTTCGCACGATGCAATTTACTATCTAATTTTTCTTGGAACGTTTGCTACGGGTATTGCATACTCTTTTTTCACGTTTGGATTAAAATACTTGACCTCTTCAACTGCAGTGACGTTGTCACTAGTAGAACCAATAACTGCTGTAATTTTGGCAATAATAATTTTAGGGGAATTTTTTTCTATGAGCCAATATCTAGCTATCATAATAATAATTATAGGATTATATTTTACATCTAAAAGCGAGGCTGATTAGCCTATTTTGCCTCTGTTTTCACCTATTTGACCCCGGTGCAAAAGATAATGGTCAAGAAGAACGCAGGCCATCATGGCCTCGCCAACTGGAACAGCCCGAATACCCACACAAGGATCATGTCGACCCTTAGTTATAATTTCAGTCTCTTCGCCTTTTTGTGTTATTGTTTTTTTAGGTGATAGTATTGAGGAAGTTGGTTTAACTGCAAACCTGACAACAATATCTTGTCCAGTGGAGATGCCGCCAAGAATACCGCCGGAATGGTTTGACGAATATCGAGGTCCGTTTTTTCCATCCATGAAAATCTCATCTGCGTTTTGAGACCCTAAAAGTGATGCGGCATTCATACCTTCGCCAATCTCCACACCCTTCACCGCGTTTATTGACATCATCGCGGCCGCTAAGTCAGTATCAATTTTTCCATATATAGGAGCTCCTAAACCAGGAGAGACATTTTTAGCTATAATTTCGATTATGGCTCCAACAGAGTCCCGAGACTTTCTTATATTTTCTAAATAATCTTTCCAATTTTTAACAGCTTTTAAATCGGGACACCAAAAAGGATTATGGTCAATTTGATTTAAATCAATTCTGGATCTATCGATTTTTTGATCGCCCATTTGCGTCATATAACCATATATTTCAAGATCGGGCGCTAAATTTTTCAGCACAAGTCTAGCTACTCCACCCGCAGCCACTCGGGCAGCAGTTTCTCTAGCCGACGATCTGCCGCCACCACGATAATCTCGGATACCATATTTCTGCCAGTAGGTGATGTCTGCATGACCAGGTCGAAAAGTCTGAGCTATTTCGCTGTAATCCTTTGATCTTTGATCAGTGTTTTTAATCATTAATTGGATAGGTGTCCCTGTCGAAACCCCCTCAAAAACACCAGACAATATTTCAACACTATCTGGTTCATTTCTTTGGGTTGTATATTTGCTTTGACCAGGTTTTCTTTTATCCATCCAAACTTGCAATTTGTTCTGATCGATGTCTATGCCCGGAGGACATCCGTCTATTGTTGCGCCAAGACTTGGACCGTGGCTCTCGCCCCAGGTTGTCACCTTGTACATATGTCCGAAAGAATTTAGGCTCATTAACGATAACTTTCTATTATGATCATCCTGATACTGTCTCTTATTGCGCTGGGCAAGTCTTACACAAAAGTAAATTTTATTATGTTTTTCCAAAATAAAAAAATCCCTTTTGTTTCTTGACCTTAATAAAATTTATGATAATTCATTGAGAACCTCGGGGAGCCGTAAATTGGCTGAGATGCGCAAGCGAACCCGTAGAACCTGAACCGGATAACGCCGGCGGAGGGAAGGATAAACTTCTTTAAGTTTGAACTTGCTCTCCCCGAAAAAGTGAGGAGATTGAATTGAGATTTTTTATATTTTTGACGGGTATTTTTTTAGCAACATTAGCTTCTGCTAATAAGCCAGTACTAACAGTTTATGCGCCTGATTATTTTGTATCAGAGTGGGGTCCTGGCCCCTCTATAGAAGAGGCATTTGAGAAAATTTGTGAATGTGACGTTAAGTTTTCAGCAGGGGATTTGGTGCCGCGATTGATTTTAGAAGGGTCCAGTACAGAGGCTGATATTATTATAGGTTTAAATACAGACGTAACAAAAAAAGCTCGAGAAACGGGTTTGTTCGCACCCCACCAGCAGAATAATGATGCTTTGTTTTTACCTATTAAATGGAGTGATGATACTTTTTTACCGTTCAATTGGTCGTATGTTTCATTTGTGTATGATGAAACAAAGATTTCTCAGCCACCAAAAAGCTTTGATGAATTAGCAAATATGAAAAACGCTAAAATAGTCATACAAGATCCACGAAGCTCAATATCTGGTTTGGCCCTCGTATTGTGGGTCAAAGAAATTTATGGTGACAAGGCAGAAGAGTATTGGTCAAAACTGGCACCAAAAATTCTGACAGTAACCAAGGGCTGGTCCGAAGCTTATGGGCTTTTTACTTCTGGTGAAGCTGAAATAGTATTATCTTTTAACACTTCGCCTGCCTACCATATTTCTGTGGAAGAAGATCAGACAAAAAAAGCGGCTATTTTTGAAGAGGGACACTATGCTTATTTTGAATTGGTTGGGAAATTGAAAAGCTCAAATCAACCTGAATTAGCAAATAAATTTATGCAATTTGTTCTTTCTGGTGAGTTTCAGTCTCTAATACCATTTACCAATTGGTCTTATCCCGCAGCACAAGATAGATCAAAGTGGCCAGAAGTGTTTTCAAAACTTCCTTATCCAGAAAAAGCATATTTTCTTGATGAAGATAAGGCTGATAAGATGCGCAAAAAGGCTATAGAAGAATGGCGCGCAGCACTGTCGCAGTAATTAGCTCTATGTTTGTAGTGGGTCTATTATTGGGCCCACTCATCTCTCTAATAAATTTTAGTGGCTTATCATTAAGCTTATCTATTTCGGATATAGCAGCGATAAAGTTTACATTTGTTCAGGCCACCTACTCAGCAACGTTGTCAACAGTTCTTGCCATTCCTGTAGCCAAAGCGCTTCTAAGGCAAAAATTTTGGGGAAAAAACTTCGTAGTTTTAATTCTAGGAGCACCTTTTATTTTACCAGTAATTGTCGCTGTTTTGGGACTAATTTTAGTTTTTGGTAATAATGGCATAGTTAATAATCTTCTAAATTTAACTGGTCTTGGTTCTATTAAAATTTATGGTTTTTGGGGTGTAATTCTTGCCCACGTATTTTTCAATCTTCCTCTAGCAATTAGGATTTTACTTCAGGCTTTTAATGATATGCCTGGTGAACAATATAGGCTCGTTTCGTCTTTAAAATTGTCTTCTGCTCAAAAATTCCTTGTCCTGGAGTGGCCCGTTTTGAAAAAGGTTTGTCCAGGTGTTTGGGCAGTTATATTTGCAATTTGTCTCTCTAGTTTTGCTGTAGCTTTAACTTTGGGTGGAGGCCCGAAGGCCACAACTGTCGAATTAGCTATTTATCAGGCATTTTTTTACGATTTAGACTTTTCAAAAGCTGCACAATTAGCATTAATCCAAATTGTTTTAGTATGTAGCGTGGTTTTCGCCAGCCAATTTATAGTCAAACCAAAAACAGTTTTTGGTCTTGATATTAAAATCTCAAACCAAAACCCTTCTAACTTTCAAAAAACCATGGATGCCTTGGTTATAATTGTAACATTACTTTTTATTTTTATCCCAATACTGGTGATTTTTTTCTATGGTTTTGCCGATGTTTTCTTTCTACCATCTTCCGTATTTAAAGCGGCAAGCTTATCAATACAAATAGCCATACTTTCATCTTTTTTGTCTGTTTTTCTCGGTTTGTGCTTAACGACAAATATGGGAGAAATGTTTGGTTCTCTTGGTATAGCAATCTCTCCGATAGTTATGGGAGCAGGTACTTTTTTAATGCTAAAAAACTTTGGAAATCCTTACTTATTGGCAGTACCAGTTACCGTTATTGTGAATGCACTAGTATCGCTACCCTTTGTAATTCGCATATTAAAACCATCAGCTTTAGAGATAAGAACGGAGTTCGAAAATTTATCTCGTTCCATTGGTCTGACGGGTATTTTTTGGGTCTGGTGGGTTTATCTTCGGAGGCTTAAAAGACAAATAGGTTTTTCACTTGGCGTGGCCTCAGCGCTTTCTATGGGCGATTTGGGAGTGATAGTACTATTTGGTTCAGGTGAAATAGCTACTTTACCTTTGAAAATTTACCAATTCATGGGATCCTATAGAGTAGATGAAGCTCTAGCTTCTGCTCTTCTGTTGTCTTTGTTGGCGTTTGGAAGCTTTGCATTTTTTGATAAGTTGGGTCGCAGTCTATGATCAGATTTGAAGATGTCATCATAAAGATAGGTGATTTTCAGTTGGCGGCGAATGTGACTGTGCCAAAAGGTTTTACGTCAGTGATTGGGCAATCAGGCGCTGGAAAGTCAACTTTTTTATCGTCCTTGAGCGGACATAGAGCCTTAACTTCTGGAAAAATTTTTGTAGATGAAACTCGCATAGATTTACTGCCTTCAAATAAACGTCCTTGTTCAATTATATTCCAGGAATTCAATTTATTCCCTCACCTGTCCATAGTCCAAAATTTAAATTTAGTTTGTGGAAATAAATTTTTTGTTTCAGAATCTTCCAGAGAAAAAATAAAAAGAGTTTTAGAAAAAGTTGATATAGTTGAATTAATTGATCGCCTGCCCTCTGAAATGTCTGGTGGACAACAAAGTCGTGCCGCACTAGCTCGAGTGCTTTTACAGCGAAACCCCATTTTGCTCCTTGACGAACCATTCTCTGCACTTGGTCCCAATCAGAAATCAGAGTTAATTGACTTGGTTGATAGCTTATCAAAAGAGCAAGATATTTCGGTACTGCTGATTACCCACGACCCGAAAGATGTCCGACAAATTGCAGGCCATTGCATAGTGGTTAAAGATCAAACTGTACTGGGCCCATTTGAAACATCAGAAGCGTTACATGAAGATGGGCCATTGAAAGGTTACTTGTAAGAGTCAAAGAACATATCTGCTCAGATCTGTACTTTTACTTAGCTCCCCAACATGCTGTTCAACAAAAGCAACGTCAACTTTTACTTTTGAACCCGACTTATCGGGTGCAGTAAACGAAAGCTCCTCGAAGACACGCTCCAGAACAGTATATAATCGTCGGGCACCAATATTTTCCACTGAATGATTAACCTCAGCCGCAATTTTTGCTAACGCTTGGATTCCATCATCTGAAAAAGAAACCTCTACACCTTCAGTTCCCATAAGTGCTGAATATTGTCGAGTCAAAGCGTTATCTGTTTCAGTTAGAATTCGGACAAAATCATCTTCTGTCAGAGCTCTTAATTCTACACGGATTGGAAGGCGCCCCTGTAACTCTGGCAATAAGTCGGAAGGTTTGGCCACGTGGAACGCTCCCGACGCTATGAAAAGAATGTGATCTGTTTTAATTGGGCCATGCTTTGTGCTGACAGTTGTTCCTTCAATAAGTGGCAGAAGGTCGCGTTGGACACCTTCGCGGCTCACGTCAGCACCCCTTGCATCGCTTCGGGCACAAACCTTATCGATTTCATCTAGAAATACGATGCCATTTTCTTGAACAGCTTCCAAGGCAGTGCGAGTGACAACCTCATCATCTAATATTTTGTCAGCCTCTTCGCTTAATAAAATATCATGGCTTTCCGAAACGGTCATTCTGCGGCGAGTTTTTCTTCCACTCATAGCTTTACCGAATATATCCCCTATATTCATCATTCCCATCTGCGACCCCGGCTGTCCTGGTATATCAAACATTGACATCGGGTTGGAAGTATCGTTCACGTCTAATTCGATCTCGGTCTCGTCCAGTTCACCACTAAGAAGTTTTTTTCGAAACATTTCGCGTGTCGAGTCACGAGCATCAGTGCCCGCTATAGCGTCTAAAACACGATCTTCGGCAGCTTTTTGAGCCTTAGCTTTTACGTCTTCCCTCATATATTCTCTGGTATCATTAATAGCCGCATCTACTAAGTCCCGTACTATTTGTTCTACATCGCGGCCTACATATCCAACTTCAGTGAACTTTGTTGCCTCAACTTTTATAAATGGGGCACGTGCTAATTTTGCTAAACGTCTGCTTATTTCTGTTTTTCCTACACCAGTAGGCCCGATCATTAGAATATTTTTTGGATAAACTTCATCGCGCAAGTCGGTGGATAATTGTTTTCTTCTCCAACGCGATCTTAATGCTACAGCCACAGCGCGCTTTGCATCATTTTGCCCAATAATAAAACGGTCTAGCTCCGAGACGATTTCACGTGGTGTAAGGTCTGTCATTTATTCCTCTAGATTAATTTTTCTGGTAATTTTAGGCGGTTAATATGTTTTTTAATAAACTATCTTTAAAGAGTTTCTATAGTTAGATTCCCATTAGTGTATACACAAATATCAGCTGCTATAGCCATCGCTTCGCGTGCAATAGCCTCTGCAGACTTTTTAGTATTCATCATTCCTCTAGCCGCTGCCAGAGCATAATTTCCACCTGATCCTATGGCTGCAACATTGTGTTCAGGCTCTAAAACGTCGCCGGCACCGGTTATTACTAATAGACTGTCACCGTCGGTGACAATAAGCATTGCTTCTAATTTTTGAAGATATTTGTCGGTCCTCCAATCTTTTGCAAGTTCAACTGATGCTCTGGCAAGCTGGCCTGGCATTGCTTCTAGTTTGGCCTCTAAGCGTTCTAAAAGAGTAAAGGCGTCTGCAGTTGATCCTGCAAATCCACAAACAACATCAAAACCACCAGGTGATATTTTGCGAACTTTTTTAGCGCTGCCCTTTATAACGGTTTGACCTAGGCTAACTTGTCCATCTCCAGCGATAACAACCTTACCATCTTTTTTGACGCCAATGATTGTCGTTCCATGCCAGTTTGGGAAATCACTTGATGACATAATATGTCCTCAAAATTACAATTATATTGCTAAATGCTATCGTCTATCCAGCTTTGAAGCGCTGCTTTAGGGGCGGCGCCTGCTCTATTAGATACAACTTCACCATCTTTAAAAATAAACAATGCGGGAATTCCTCTTACACCCATGGAGGCTGCAGCATTAGGGTTTGTATCTACATCAACCTTTGCAATTTTTACTTTACCTTCGTATTCGGCGGACAATTCTTCCAAAGCAGGTCCGATTTGCTTACATGGACCGCACCACTCAGCCCAAAAATCTACAACAACTGGTATTGTTGAATTGCGGACCTCTGTTTCAAATGTATCGTCTGTTACTGCTACTGTACCCATTTATTTACTCCTGATTTTTCTTATTTTCAAAGTAAGAAGTGCAAAGCAAAACGTCAAGATGTGGAACCATCTAGATTATCACAATCCAACAAATCTTCTTCCAGATGGTCTATTTTTTTGATTGCAGTCCATAAAATGTAGCAGCTGACTTCTTTACCTGGATATATTTCCTCTATAGCTATCTTGTAAGCCCCCATTTGCCTTAAAATTCCAAGTGGAATTTTATTTGCTGTTTTTGGAACGGTCGAATTGGTTTTGAAATCTATAATTTGAACATTGTTGCTTCCAACTATAAGGCGATCGATAATACCATAGATTTTCTGATTTTTTAAATTGGGCAACTTGGCTGAGAAAGGTACTTCGCTGAGGACGTCTTTAGCAAAAATATATGAAAACTTTGGGTCGGTCAAAACTGATAATGCTTCTTTGATAGCGTTTTCGAAGTTTGGAGATCCATCAAATAGCCTATTGGCTTTGAGCATTTTTAAAGAATATTCGGGCCAATCTTGAGAAGAATACTTTGGAAGTAACTCAAGTAATTTATGCACACGCGATCCATGAAGCGCAGCCTCTTCCTCGCTTAGCCCGTTTCCTTTTGATAATGTTTTGGAGCCGCCTAAGTCCGATGGGATAAGATACTTTGGTTGCACTTTGTTTTCAAAACTTACCTTTTTGATCCAATCGGGTAATTTATTTCTTGATTTTTTTGACCGGTGCTCTTTTTCTTCTATTTCACATGACCAGTTTCCTTCTTCAAGCCGTAGTCCTTCCCCAGTAGGGAAAATTTGCTTTTTTGCTTTACACGATTGCAAACTATTTTTTATTTTCTCATACCAACATTTGTCGTCTAATTGACCTGCAGACATTGCAATGAACCAAGTTTCAGCTCTGGTGATTGCAACATAGAGAAGCCGGCTCCTTTCGGCTTCTAGCGCTTGTATTTTTTTTGATTTAATTTCTTCTTCGTTACGAGAAGCTTCGCTCTTTTTATTATTCCACACCGCGATTTTTTCTCCTACTAGGATTTTGTCGCGCAGCTCAACTTTTCTTTTTTGGGTCTCTGGTAGTATAACAATTGGAGACTCGAGACCTTTTGCGCCGTGTATAGTCATTACTCGTATTTGGTTTTCTTGTTTTGTCAGCTGTCTTTTTATTTCAAAACCAGAGGTTGAAACCCATGATAAAAAGCCTGTAAGGCTGGGCGTTTCTTGCTTTTCGTAATCAATTGATAAAGAAAGCAAAGCATCTATAGCGTCTTCTGCTTCTGCTCCTAAGCGTGATATCAGATTAGCCCGTCCGCTATATTGGTTGAGTATTTTTTCAAGAAGTTCATAAGGCCTTAGATAATCAATACTAGCTAGGAGATTATTTAAAACCAAATACTCATGTGTAAATATATCTGACCTTTTTTTAAGCTCTTCCCATAAAAATCTATCTTCTCGATCATGTGCTAAGTCAAAAAGCTCCCTCTCACTCCAGCTAAATAGAGGTGATTTTAGTACAGTGGCTAACGACAAGTCATCCTGTGGAGACGATAAAAATGACAGCAAAGCAATAAGGTCTTTAACCGCAATCTCATCCATAAGCTTTAAGCGATCAGCTCCTGAAATAGGCAGACCTCTTTTTTTGCATGCTTTGATTATCTCATGAAATAAAACTGATCGGCGCTGGACCAGTATTAAAAAATCGCCAGCGCTAATTTTACGCATAACATAATCATTGCCAGTTCTTTCTGGAATTAAACTGTCAGAAGATATTAAAGTGTTAATTTGGTCAGCTATTAGGCATGCCAACCTTACCCTTTCATCTTCTTTTCCTGGCATATCTACAGGGTTTTGCCACTCTGTATCTTTTGGTTGCTCGGCCTTTTCGATAGAGGGCCAAAGATCAACCCGGCCCGGTAATTTAGAATAAAATGATATATGATTTTCCGTGTTTTCTAGTTCACTTTCATTCTTACTTTCAGGTTCTTCTAGAATGCTATCAACAAACCTTAGAATTGTAGGAGATGATCTAAAAGAATATTGTAAACTTAATTCTTTTAGGGGTTTGGCCGCCTCGTCAAATCGTTTTTTAAATTTTTTTTGGACTCGATTGAGCTCAAAAGTGTCGGCGCCTTGGAAAGAATAAATTGATTGTTTTTTATCACCAACAACGAATAGGGTCCGGTTTGTTTTATCTCGAGAACCTTCTCCGGCATAAAACTCTTGCGATATTTTTTCTATAATTCGCCATTGTGTAGGGCTAGTATCTTGTGCCTCATCAATGAGTATATGATCGATACCTCCATCTAAACGATATAATATCCAAGCTGCTATTGAAGGATCTATCAAAAGTTTTTGGGTTTTTAAAATGAGGTCATCAAAATCTAACCAACCACGAAGTAATTTTTCATTTGTATAATGATTAAGAAAAATTTGTGAGAAATCGTAAAGAGCACAGATTTTCTCCGACGTTTCATATGAAATTCTTGTTTGCCGAAAAACTTCTATTCTCGCTGCTAACTTGTTTATTTGCTCTATCGATGAATTTAAAAATTCGTTTAGGACAGCTTTAGAGGCAAAACTATTAGTCTTTGCACTATATTCGGGTCTCTTTTCCGTACTGCCTTTGTACAATAAAATATCTTCTAACGTTTTTATAAATTCTAAATTGATAGATTTGATATTCAAAAGTTTTTTGGCAGCTGCTTTATCTCGGACACCACCATTTTTCATGCTCTCTCGTAGAATTTTTATAACCTTAAGGTCTTTACTGTCGAAGTGTTTATTTAAGCATTCTTCAAAAGATACGTTGCCATTTAATCCAAACTCTGAACAGATTTCAGAATGACTTTTAAATTTGGACAAAACAGTACGATTCTTTAAAATATCTGTCAGCAGGTCTGTCAAATTAACATCACTTAGAAATTTTGAAACATTAGCCAAAGAGATTGAGTTTATCTCATCAGTTGATATTTTTTCTAAAATTTCTGTACAAAGTGCTTGGGCTGTCCATTCATCAATTTCTGTAAAATTTGGAGAAACACCTGCCTCAAGCGGAAAAAGTCTGAGTAACGAAGAGCAAAAAGAGTGAATTGTTTGTATCTTTAAGCTTCCTGGCACCTCAATTGCTCGAGCGAACAGAGTTCTTGCTTGCTTAAATGTTTGTTTGTTTAATCTCTGCTCTAGCCCTAGTTCAGTAAGGCTATTTCTGAGATTTCTGTCATCGAGCATAGCCCACTTACCCAAGCGCTCAAATAAGCGGTTTTGCATTTCTGACGCAGCGGCTTTTGTATAAGTTAAGCATAAAATATTTTCAGGTGACACGCCTTCTAGTAGCAATCTAGCAACCCTATCGGTTAAAACACGCGTTTTGCCAGAACCTGCGTTAGCAGAAAGCCAAGTAGAGCCATCTGGATTAGATGCACGGATTTGAGCGAGAGTTGCCATGTTATGGTTTTTCATTGGGCCTTATCCTGAGTAGACCACTCCCCAAAACGAGATATTCCATCATAATCAGAAATATCTTCAACCTGAAACATAGCTCGCCTTGCGGTAAAGCCCTGGTCTGGATTGAGATATCTCTCAATTAGTAAGTGGAATTTGTCGCGGTGTGTTTCTAAAGATTCTTGATCAAATGGAGCAAAAATTTCTTTTTTATTGGTAAGATCAATAAAGGAAGCATTAGAAACACTCAAAGGCGCAATATCTGAAAAACCACCATCTTCAATAATTAAAGCAAGTAAGAAAAGTTGCTTATCAAAATGCAATTGGACATTTTTATTTGGCACGGCGCCTGTTTTATAGTCATAAATTATAGCTTTACCGTCCTGATTAATATCAACTCGGTCAACTTGCGCAGTGAGTTTAAAGTCCAGGCTTGGAATAATAATTTGCCCTTTCTTCTCTAACGCTATGGGCTTACTCAAAGTCTTCCTGTTTGCTTCTTCCGAAACAAACCAGTCTGCTATTTTTTCAACTCTAGAAAACCAAAAAATCTGTGCAGTAGGTGAAGCAACTTTTTTTATTAATTGCTCCTTTGTTAGATTTAACAAAAGGTTTTTTTGATCAACAAATGAAGCGTCTTGCTGCCAATTCCTAACAAACTGCTCAAAAATTTTGTGTATTATAACTCCCCTTAATAAAGGATCAGCCGTTCG
>CAYMIR010000011.1:0-21104 GCA_964390655.1 uncultured Marinovum sp. | reverse complement strand
CTATAATTGCAATTTGCATTGCTTGCTCCTGGAAAAGAGGAACGCCAAGAGTTTTCCCTAATACTTCTCCGAGCTTGTCTGAGGGGAAATTGACAACTTCCTCACCATTTCTGCGGCGAATGTAGGGATGTACCATATCACCTTGAATTGGTCCCGGCCGCACAATTGCAACTTGAATAACAAGGTCATAAAAGCACCGAGGCTTCATTCTAGGTAAAAAATTCATTTGCGCACGGCTTTCTACTTGAAAAACACCAATGCTGTCGGCGCGGCATAGCATATTATAAACTTTAGGATCTTCGGCTGGTAGATTTGCTAAGGTATAACTATCACCAAAATGCTGTTTAATCATGTCGAAGCTTTTTCTGATACAGGTCAGCATGCCTAATGAAAGGATATCTACTTTTAATATACCGAGGGCATCAATATCGTCTTTATCCCAAGCTATGACAGTTCGGTCCTCCATTGAAGCATTCTCAATTGGTACTAACTCATCTAATCGTCCTTCAGTTATTACAAAACCACCCACATGCTGGCTCAAATGTCTTGGGAAACCTATAATTTCGTCAATAATCTTAAGTGTGAGGTTTAAATGACGATCTGACGGATTCAAACCAATCTCACGCATACGTTTTTCCTCTAACTTTTTTGTGCTGAAAAATCCCCATAGTTGAGATGATAAAGCACTGACTGTATCTTTGCTGAGACCCATTGCAGTACCAACCTCTCGAACGGCGCGCTTGCCTCTGTAATGAATCACCGTTGAACAAAGGCCGGCGCGATGCCGCCCATATCGATTGTAAATGTACTGTATAACTTCCTCTCTACGTTCGTGCTCAAAATCAACATCGATATCAGGGGGTTCGTCACGTGCTTCAGAAACAAATCTCTCGAAAACCATTGTTCCAATTTCTGGGCTGACTGATGTGACCCCAAGGCAGTAGCAAACAACTGAGTTGGCTGCAGAACCCCTACCTTGGCACAAAATGTTACGGCTTCGTGCAAAAGTAACGATGTCATGAACAGTTAGGAAGTAAGGTTCATATTTTAATTTGCCTATAAGGTTTAGCTCGTGATTTAGCATGGATTGCACTTTTTTTGGGGCTCCCGAAGGATACCGCCAGTTGAGTCCATCAATAGCTAATCTTTTAAGACGTCTTTGAGGCGTTTCCTCACTGTTTATTTCTAGTGGATATTGATATCTTAGCTCATCTAATGAAAACTGTAATTTATCTAAAATACGGATCGTATTATTTATTGCCTCGGGGTATCTGAAAAAAATCTTAACTATTTCAGTATATGAACGTAGGCGCCTTTCTGCATTTGGTAGTGCATTTTTTCCTAACTGATCGATAGTTTTGCCTAGGCGAATTGCCGTCAGAACATCTGCTAGTTTGCGGCGTTTGCTATGGTGCATAATTGGATGTGCACTGGCAACAAGATCACATCTAATAATTTCGGATAGTTTTCTGATGTGTTTAAATCTTTTAGGATCGATCCCATCATACTCTGGGGTCAATACTATATAGATATCTTGATTAAATTTTTTTTTGAGAAGGCTGCTATTCTCTAACCAAGGTTTTGATTTTTTCAAGTCCCATGGAGTTTCTGGTGGGTGAATAAGAAGTACCACATCATTCAGCTCTTCACTGATTTCACCAATAACCAAATCACATAAACCTTTGTTATTACGTAATCTACCTTTAGAAAGACACCGGCATAATGTGCCCCACCCTTTGCGTGACTTAGGCAACACTGTTATTTCAAATCCATCTATTAACTTAAATTTTGATCCAGGTATCAATCTTGGTACTGTATCTAGACTTAGTGAAGGAGGTTTTTTAATATTTTTAGGCCGGGGGGGTCCTATTAAGTTTTTACTTTCACGGTCTTTTACGAAGCGCTCTATATCCCGTGCTGCACTGTATGCTCTCACGATTCCAGTAACTGAATTGACATCAGTTATTGCAATAGCTGGTAGGCCAAGAAGCGCAGCACGCATCATGTATTCTTCAGGATGTGAAGCCCCAGTTAAAAATGTAAAGTTTGATATTATTGATAATTCAGCAAACATATAAATACATATGTTCTTGTTTTGTTCTTTGTCTAGTAGTGGTTTTATATTTTGTATTATTTTTAAAACAAATTTTTGATTACAATACTTTTGTATGCGAATTTATACGACGGCTCTAATTAATTTACGCTCTAAAACATGTATTACTTTTTTCAAGTCATGACCTCTTTTTAAAATTTGGCCATCCATCCCTATTACCGCATATTCACCTTGTTTATTTCGTAACTTTGGGCGTTTTTCTATTCGATAAAGGGGATTCTCCGCTGTCCTGCGAAAAATTGAAAATACCGCCACGTCGTTAAGTGCCGAAATGCCATAGTCTCGCCACTCGCCAGCAGCTACCATTTTGCCATAGATAGATAATATAATTGCTAGTTCTTTCCGATTAAATGAAATTACTTGAAGCGATTTTCGGCCAGGGAATGGAGTCAGTTTATTCATAGTAAAAGATTTGCGGTCTTTACGTTTAAAATCAAGTTAAAATAAAAAAACTGTTTGCTACAATTTTGATCAAATTAGATCTGCATGCTTAAGTGCTGAATTAATTTTTTGTTTGGTCGGTTCCGAGAGTGGAGTTAGTGGAAGACGCACCTCATCTTTACATAATCCTAATTTATTCATTGCGTATTTGGCACCAACTAGACCAGGTTCCGTAAAAATAGCCTTATGCAAAGGCATTAATTTATCTTGGATCTTGAGAGCTAGGGAATAGTCACCTGCTAGGGTTGCTTCCTGCATCCTTGAACACAGCTCTGGAGCAACGTTTGCAGTAACAGAAATACAACCAACACCTCCTTGCGCATTAAACCCATGTGCTGTCGCATCTTCTCCAGACAGTTGTATGAAGTCATCACCACAGGTTAAACGTTGATCACAAACTCTGGCTAAATCGCCCGTGGCATCTTTTACACCTATAATCTCATTCAATTTCGCTAATTCACCCATAGTTTCAGGTGACATATCTACGACAGATCTACCTGGAATATTATAGATAACTATTGGAAGGCCAATCTTTGTTAACTCAGTGAAGTGAGCTATCAAGCCTAACTGAGTTGGCTTGTTATAATAAGGAGTAACTACCAGAGCAGCGTTTGCTCCGACATTTTTAGCATGTTCTATAAATCTAATTGCCTCGGCAGTATTATTCGAGCCGGCACCAGCTATAACGGGGACCCTACCTGCTGCTTCATTAATAACTTCGCTAACTACTTGCTCATGTTCAGCATGTGTTAAGGTAGGGCTTTCACCTGTTGTGCCAACGGGTACAAGTCCGTGACTTCCTTGTTCGATATGCCAATTTACGAGATTGCGAAGCGCTTTCACATCTACTTCGCCGTCGTTAAACGGTGTGACCATCGCTGGTAATGATCCTTTAAACATGAAACCCTCCCTATCGTTTATATACAAACTAAGAATTTTCTAAAAAGCAACATTGCTTAACTTAAATTGCTCAGTACACTTAGAATAGCGTATTTAGGTTCTGGATCAAAAATGCAAGCAAAGTTGCGACATATTACATTATTTCTTTTTTTGTTCTTCACCACTGCAGATGCTCAGGCGCCAGTAAGACCTTTAGAGCTCGCCTTCAAAGCTATGGAAAATGAAGAATGGGATAAAGCCTTTCTACTTGCTGATAAAGATGGGGGTTTGGGTTACTCTATTATTTTGTGGCATTATTTGAGAGAAGGTTTAGGACGACCAGATCAAGCCGTGAGTTTTTTGAAACAAAATTCTGATTGGCCAGGGCTACCTTATCTTAGGAAGAGATCTGAAAAAACTTTTTTTAATGCTTCCGATAAGGAGATTTTAGCATTCTTTGATTTGGGAAAACCTCAAACTGGTTTGGGAAGCCTAGTTTATGCACTTGCGCTGAAGCGGGATGGGCAGAAATTTAAGGCAGGTCTTGTTGCTCAAGCAGCCTGGGCTGATCAAAGCATGAATAAGAGTACAACTCTTGAGATTATCGAAAATTTTCGAACAAATTTACTTCCTTTAAAAGATAATCGGTTTGAGTTTCTCCTATGGGAAAAAGATAAAGCTTCATTAAGCGCGATGTCTTTTTTATTGAGTGATACTCAAAAGGCGGTAGCTGATACTGTTTTTTCTCTTTATGCGAACAAAAAAAATGTATCTGCAAAAATTAAATCTTTACCCCCAGAGTGGAAGCAACATCCTGTAGTTATGCATGCGCGTTTCGAATGGCGATTGAGAAATAATCTGCGAGACTCGGCTCTTCAAGTTTT
Source organism: uncultured Marinovum sp. (assembly GCA_964390655.1). GTDB lineage: Bacteria > Pseudomonadota > Alphaproteobacteria > Rhodobacterales > Rhodobacteraceae > Salinivivens. The sequence continues at coordinate 16,787 of CAYMIR010000011.1, read as the reverse complement.
AGAAAAATATAGTAAATCAGCCAGCTATTTATCTCAGCCGTCAAAATGGGCTGAAAGAAGAGAAATTTTAGCTCGTGATATGATGTATGACAAACAGTATAAAAAGGCCTATAATATTTCGTCTAACCACTATCTTGAAGAAGGTGATACTTATGCTGTTCTAGAATGGCTTTCTGGATATTTAGCATTAGAAAAGTTGAATAACGCAGAGCTAGCTATCAAGCATTTTAAGAACTTTTTAGTAGCGGTAGATGCTCCAATTTCATTAGGCCGCGGTCTTTATTGGCTAGGGAGAGCATACGAAAAGCAAGGTAAGGTGGATATCGCGCAACAAATTTATCAAATAGGAGCAGATCGTTGGGAAACCTACTACGGTTTGCTGGCAGCCGAAAAAGTGGGAAGGACGGTAGATATGACAGTTTTAAATACTTCTCACTCCAAGTCATGGAAGAATGCAAGTTTCTCAAATGATTCAGTTTTTAAAGCAGCTTTGGTGCTGTTTTCTGCAAATAGGGAAGTACTTGCAGAGCGCTTTCTTACCCATTTAACCGAAACATTATCTGATGAAGATATATTAAGATTAGTTGATTTTTTAGAGGAAAACCAAAAGCCTCATGAGCTGGTTATGGTTGCAAAAAGAGCAGCAAGTCAAAGCAAGGTTTTTCCAAGGCCTTATTTTGCGCTTCATCCGGTGGCAGATTTGCCACAAAGAATTCCTCCAGAAATGACATTGGCTATAGCGCGTCGAGAAAGCGAATTCTATCCGAAAGTTGCATCACCTGTTGGAGCTCTCGGTATGATGCAAGTAATGCCAAAGACAGCTAAAGAAATGACAAAAAGGTTAGGCTTGAAATTTTCATCTGAAAGAATGTTATCAGACTGGAAATATAATGCTAAGATTGGAATAGCATATTTGGAGGAACTCTCTGAAAGGTATGATGGTAATCCAATTCTCATGGCAGCGGCATATAATGCTGGGCCATCTCGTGCTGACCGTTGGGTTGAGCTTCTGGGAGATCCACGAAACCCAAAAGTTGATGTGGTCCAGTGGGTTGAAAGTATCCCTTTTGAAGAAACACGCAATTACGTCATGCGCGTTTCAGAAAGTCTGCCAAACTATAAAGTACGACTGAACAAAAAACCTCCTAATTCTTTTTATTTTTACCTTAAAGGTTCAGGTTTTTTGCCTCTCGCGCCAAAAAGCGAATAATCCAGCGAGCACAACAAGTAATGCGCCGATTACAAGATGTATCTCTAGATTTTCACTAAATATCCACAAACCAATAATTGTCGCGAAGAGAAGTTGCAAGTAGGCGAAAGGCTGAAGCGAACTTGCCTCTGATACTTCGTAACATTTTATAAGTAAATAATGTGCTAAACACGCAAGAATACATAACAGACCCAACCAGACCCAGTCGATGGGTTCTAAAGGAACCCAGTACCCGCTTCCGACAACTGACATTACAATTGCTCCAATTATTCCAGTCCAAAAAAATGAAGTCATTGCACTGTCTTGGCGGGCTGCATATCTGGTAAGGAGGCTGTACAAAGCAAACATAAGCGCAGAAATTAAAGGAATTATCGCTTGCAAAGAGAATACATTATTAGCTGGTTTCAATATGATCATGACACCAACAAAACCGATAAAAATAGCAGACCATCGTTTCCAACCAACATATTCTTTCAAAACTGGTCCAGATAATGCCGCTACCAATAGTGGGTAAATTGAAAAAACAGCATGGCTCTCGATCAAGCCTAGCAAAGTAAAACTTGTGATCATCACAATAACTTCGAAAGCGAGTAAGGCCCCACGAAAAATTTGTAAAAAAGGCTGTTTTGTTGATACCACTCTGCGGAGCCCACCAGGTTGTTGGGAACATAAAACGATTACAAATAAAGCGAAAAACCAGTACCTAACCATAACAATAAAAAAAACATTGTATTCGCGTGCTAGATATTGAGATATACCATCTTGAATAGCAAAAATTAACATGGTTACCGCCATAAGTGATATTCCTAATTTTGGATTGCTTATCATGATTTTTTAATCGCAACTGTCATATGTCGCTTGCGCCCAAAACCATTAGTTCGCTCAACTTCAAAGCCTGCTAAACTTAAATTTTTGCGTACGATCCCTGCTGCAGAGTAAGTCGATAATGTACCTTTATTAGCTGTACATCTATAGACATCATTCAATAATTCTTTCTCCCATAGCTCTGGATTTTTGGCTGGAGAAAAGCCGTCTAAGAACCAACAATCAGCCTTTAGATCGACATTTTTGATTGTGCGCTGTGCATCACCCAAAATAAGTTGCAAATGGTAGTCACTTCCAAACAGCTCTCTTTTTTCTAGGAGCTCGCTCCAAAGAGAGGAAAACTCATGTTTAATACTACTCAATTCAGCAAATTCACTTTGTGCTTTGACCATGTCTTCTGGTTTCATTGGAAACGCTTCAAAGGAAGTATAAGAAAGTTTTCCTTTTTGTTTTTTGAGTCGCCATTGCCAAAGAGTTGATAAAAAATTCAGCCCAGTCCCAAATCCTAATTCAGCAATCTTAAATCCATCTCTCAGCCTTTGAGCTAGTTTATTACCGTTTAAAAAAACATGACGAGCTTCCTCCAAACCATTATCCAGCGAGTAGTAAGGGTCATCAAATTTTTGAGCTATTGGTATTCGATCATTTCGCCAAACAAGATTTGGATATGTATAGTTTGTCAAAGGCTTGCACTTTTCTTTTGTCACCTCTATCGCTCATGTATTAGCAGGTGAAAAGAGCGAATGATAGACGTCACGATAAGAGGTGCTGGGATTATGGGGCTAACACTCGCCTGGCATTGTCTTAATTTGGGTGCGTCAGTAAGAGTAATTGATCCAAATGGCATCGCTTATGGAGCCAGTGGTGGTATCGTAGGGGCGCTTGCGCCGCATGTTCCAGAGAACTGGAATACTAAGAAACAGTTCCAACTTGAAAGTTTGCTTTATAGTCAAAAATTCTGGAGATCTGTAGATAGTGTTTCTGGACTGAACAGTGGATATAGACGGAACGGTAGGCTACAGCCTTTGATGGATGAAGCTAGCGTTGTCTTGGCGCAAAAAAGAAAAGAAAGTGCAGACAATCTTTGGAAAAACTTTGCTACTTGGGAGATCATAGATAATAGCAAAGATTGGAAATTAACTTCACCTACAGGCCTTTGGGTCTTTGATACGTTATCTGCAATAATCCATCCTAGGTTGGCTTGTTTATCCTTGGCTCAAGCCTTGAAAAATAAAGGCTGTGAGTTTCTTTTAGAAGGAAAAAACCAAGGTAAAGTTGTTTGGGCTACCGGTGTTCATGACCTTAGTAGAATATCAAAAAAATTGGGGAATAATTTTGGAAATGGAGTTAAAGGACAGGCAGCATTATTTAAATTAGCAAAGTCAAATTCAGCACAAATTTTTGCAGAAACTTTACATTTTATTCCACATTTTGACGGTACGATTGCTGTTGGTTCAACATCTGAACGTAGTTTTGAACATGGGGATACTAACGATGATAATTTAAAGGCTTTGATTTTAAAGGCTAAAAACATATTGCCAGGACTAAAAGGTAAAGACCCAATATGTACTTGGGCAAATGTGCGGCCACGTTCACGTTCTAGAGCCCCAGTACTAGGCAAACATCCGCTTTCTCCATCGGAATTCATAATGAATGGTGGTTTTAAGATAGGCTTAGGAATGGCCCCTCAAATGGGGAAAGTGTTTTCAGAATTTTTACTATTAAATGAAAATAAAATTCCAACAGAGTTTTTACCGAATGAAAGCCTTTAACTGTATTGAACCAAATCTAGGGGTAAATTAATTAATTCAAGTTTCTAATAGTCGGCGCGCTATAACCTGAGCTTGGATTTCTGCTGCACCCTCAAAAATATTCAAAATTCTCGCGTCACAAAGAATACGGCTAATTTTATATTCTAAGGCAAATCCATTTCCACCGTGTATTTGAAGCCCATTATCTGCTGCAGCCCAGGCGACTCTTGCGCCAAGTAACTTTGCCATGCCAGCCTCAAGGTCACATCGGCGGTCGTTGTCTTTTTCATATGCGCTGAAGTAAGTCAGTTGCCGAGCTATCATAATTTCTACAGCCATCATTGCTAACTTATTTATAACCCGTGGAAAGTTGATTAGTGATTTTCCAAATTGTTTTCTATCTTTTGCATAATTGAAGGATTCATCCAAAGCCGCCTGAGCAACTCCAACAGCTCGTGCTGCAGTTTGGATTCTGGCACTTTCAAATGTTTGCATAAGTTGTTTGAAACCTTTTCCTTCCTGACCACCTAGAAGGTTTGTTCTATCTACTTTAAATTTGTCAAAGGCCATTTCATATTCTTTCATACCCCTATAGCCTAGAACTTCGATTTCTCCACCAGATATTTCTTTGTCTGGAAAAGGATTGTCATCTGTTCCAGGTTGTTTTTCGGCCAGAAACATAGACAAACCCCGATGATCTTTTGACTCAGGGTCGGTGCGCGCAAGTAAGGTCATAACATGAGTACGGGATGCATGTGTGATCCAAGTTTTATTGCCAGTAATTTGGTAGTCGCCATTTTCAGATTTTATGGCCCTCGTTCGAAGCGCTCCCAAGTCAGAGCCCGTATTGGGTTCAGTAAAAACTGCAGTTGGTAAAGTCTCACCGCTGGCTAAACCTGGTAGCCACTGTTTTTTCTGTTCCTCTGTACCGCCGCAAAGAATCAATTCAGCTGCAATTTCGGTCCTGGTCCCTAACGATCCAACGCCTATGTATCCTCTAGATAACTCTTCCGATACAACTGCCATGGATGCCTTGCTTAAACCAAGCCCGCCGTATTCCTCGGGGATGGTTAGTCCAAAAACACCTAACTCTGCTAACTCTGCAATTACTTCGAGAGGGATCAATTCGTCTTTCAAATGCCATTCATGCGCGTATGGCTCAATTCTATCGATCGAAAATTTTCTAAATTGCTCTCTAATCATTTCTAAGTCTTCGTCCAAGCCGCTGTCGCCAACTGTGATATTGGCTGAATGCTCCAACATGATATCAACTAATTGCGTTCGAGCCTCTTGAGTGTTGCCTTGACTTGAAAGCTTGCGCACTGCTTCGGTTTGAAAATCTGATAGGTCTAAAGTGTTTAATCCAATATCATTAAGCCTAAAGATTTCACCTTGGCTCATCATAATTCCACCAACAATTTGCCCAAGGTATTCGCCAACTCCAATCTGCAATAAAAGCTGCTCTGGATGCCCAAACTTCTTGTGTTTAGAAAGATTTTCAGCCCATTTTACCATCTGGCTAATACTTTCCGTATAGGTCGCTAGCCAAGCTACGCCATGTGCAATTGATTGATTTGTTTCTATCATTGAAGAAGAGACTTTGCCTTCAATTGTGACTAGATCACGCAGCTTGTCTATGGCTTTCTGATTAAGTGACTCCAAAGGCTCAATGGTTTCTCTGGCTAAGGCTAAAACATTTTCTAAAATCGGCGTCGAGACCATAAGGTCGTGCTGTCCATCATGAGCCATCAAACGAGTCTCCTAAAAATTTTCTATCTTTTAGTGATTCTGCAACCTTAGCGCAACAAAAATACTAATATCACGTCTCTTTTAAATAAATATTTCGCCAAAGATCTTTTTCAAATTAAAATTTTGGCCTGTGACTGTTTTTAAGCGGGTCTTATGCTGAATTTGCCTATTAAAAAAAGTTGCTCCGCATTAATCCCGATACACAGGTTGATAATAAATTATTAATAGGACTTCACTTTTGAAAAAAAATCGTTATAGCGGACGCACTTCCCTTATTATCGGATAATTCCTTTAGGATGGGCGCCTGAATTTAGGTGGTTGTAAATTATATGAAGGAGACAAAAAAAATGGCTAAACCTATCATGGCAAGAGCGACAGCTGTTTGGCTAGTTGATAATACTATGCTTACATTTAAACAAATAGCAGATTTTGTTGGAATGCATGAGCTAGAAATTCAGGGTATAGCTGATGGGGATGTCGCCACCGGGGTTAAGGGATTTGACCCTGTTACGAACAGTCAACTAGATGCTGAGGAAATTAAAAAAGCGGAATCTGACCCGCTCTATAAGTTAACTCTTAAACATAATCCTGCAGCTATAGGTGAGGAAAAAAGGCGTGGCCCGAGATACACTCCATTATCCAAACGACAAGATAGACCGGCCTCGATTTATTGGTTGGTCAAATTCCATCCAGAATTAACTGATGGACAAATTTCCAAACTTGTAGGAACAACTAAACCAACTATTCAGTCTATCCGTGAACGAACCCATTGGAATATTTCCAACATTCAACCTATTGATCCTGTAGCGTTGGGTCTCTGTAAGCAATCTGAGTTAGACACTGCTGTTCAAAAAGCAGCGGCGAAAAAGGTAGCTGATGGTGCGATAATGTCCGATGATGAAAGACGTAAATTGGTGAGTACTGAGCAATCGCTTGAAATGCCTGTGGAGCCTAAAATACCCTCTAGTATGGAAGGATTAGAAGCATTTAGCTTAACAGAAAATCAGACGCAAAATTCAGAAGAGGCCAATGAGGACTTTTCGGATGCAGATAGTTTTTTCAATCTTCCAGAAGAAAGCGAGACGCCCGAAAAAGAATAATGGTATTTTTGACCTGTTAAATTTGGCGTCGAGCTTTAAGTGCAGCCATTATCGTGCCTTCATCAAGATAATCTAACTCCCCACCGATCGGAACACCTTGCGCTAACGAGGTAACTATTACTGTATGCTCAAGTTGTTCAGATATATAGTGCGCTGTTGTTTGACCCTCTATTGTGGCGTTTAGAGCCAAAATGACCTCAGTTATATCGTCTGAAACAACACGATTTAGTAGTTTTGGTATGCGTAACTCGTCGGGGCCTACGGCATCAAGAGCAGACAGAGTACCACCCAAAACGTGGTAGCGACCCTTAAAAATATTGGCTCGCTCCATAGCCCAAAGGTCGGAGACATCCTCAACAATACATAGTTCTCCATTACCTCTGTCTTGATCACTACATATTTCGCATAAATCTGTAGTTGCAATATTGCCACAATTTAAACATTCTCGGGCTGTCTCTGATAGGTTGGATAGCATATCGGCTAGTGGGAGCAAAAGAGAGTTACGCTTCCTAATTAAATGCAAAACAGCGCGGCGCGCTGATCGTGGCCCAAGCCCAGGCAGTTTTGCCATAAGCTCGATTAAAACATCAAGTTCTCGATTATTTTTCATTTTTTAAAATGGGAGTTTCATGCCGGGCGGCAACCCTAAACCTTCCGTAAGTTTTCCCATTTCTTCTTTTGCTTTTTCGCTAGCTTTTTCTTGAGCGTCTTTAATTGCGGCAACGATTAAGTCTTCGACAACTTCCTTGTCATTACTGTTAAAAATTGTTGGATCAATATCTAATGATTTAAGGTCGCCCTTTGCAGAGCAAGTAGCTTTGACCATACCTGCCCCAGCTTGGCCTTCTACCATGATATTCACCATCTCTTCTTGCATTTGGGCCATTTTACCCTGCATCTCCTGGGCGGCTTTCATCATTTTGCCCATATCACCCAACCCGCCTAAGCCTTTAAACATTTCAATCTCCTAAGTTTCTTCTTCAAAAGGGTCCCATTCGCCCTCTATTTCTGGTAACCTTGCTGCTTCTGCTTCTGTAATAATTTGTGCCTGTGATTTGATTTCTGTTATAGACGCTTTTGGAAAGTTTTCAAAAACTGTTTTTACAAAAGGATGTAGTGCCGCTTCATATTTTAATTGTGCCTCTTCGGCATTTCTGTGTTCTTGAATTGTTTCGGTGGAACAGTTGCTGACTACTGTTATAGCCCATCGAAAGCCAGTCCAATTTTGCAACATTTGGCTAAGTCTCTGCGCTAAGTCTTTTGGAGCATGCTCAGTAGGTGTAAACTCAATTCTCCCTGGAACATAGCTACTTAAGCGAATTGAGTTTTCCACATCTATGAGAAGTTTCATATCCCGAAACTTACGTATTATTCCTAAAACACTTTCAAAAGTAGGGTATTGTTCAGCTAAAGTTTCGGCATCCAAAGCTAGGGCTGTATTACCTTTATTCCGTATAGAATTTGTTTCTGTGGGTTGAGTTTGCTTGTAATTCGAAGAAGTGGTGTTGTTTGCAGCTCCTTCAGAGCTTTTTTTTGTAGCTACTGTAGTGTTGGATTGATTATTTGTGAGTTTTTTCACTAATTCCTCAGGGCTTGGAAGATCTGAGACATGCGTTATTCGGATAATTGCCATTTCTGCGGCCATCATTGAGTTCGGTGCCGATGAAATTTCTTCTAAGGCTTTCAGGAGCAATTGCCAGGTTCTGGTAAGTATTCGCATTGGCAAAGACTGAGAAAATGCCTGCCCCCGGGCTTTTTCATCTGGTGAAACCGTTGGATCATCGGCAGCGTCAGGAGTAATTTTAATAACAGAAACCCAGTGTGTTACTTCTGCAAGGTCCCGAATTATCCCGATGGGATCCGCTCCATCTGAGTATTGACTGCCAAGTTCATTCAAAGCTTCTTTAGCTTGACCTCGCATGATAAATTCAAATAAGTCCAGAATTCTTCCACGGTCAGCTAAACCTAACATTGATCGAACTTGGTCAACGTTTGTTTCCCCAGCTCCATGACTGATAGCTTGGTCCAGCAATGATTGTGCATCTCTTGCAGAACCTTCGGATGCACGCGTAATCAACGCTAGAGCCTCATTCGAAATACTTGCATTTTCAAGCTTTGCCAGATTTTGAAGCATTTTAATCATTTCTTCTGGCTCAATCCGGCGCAAATCAAATCTTTGACATCTTGATAAAACAGTTACTGGAACTTTTCGAATTTCTGTAGTTGCAAATATAAATTTTACATGTGCTGGTGGTTCTTCCAGAGTCTTTAATAAGGCATTGAATGCATTGTTAGACAGCATGTGTACTTCATCAATAATGTAAATTTTGAACCTTGCAGAAGCAGCACGGTAATGAACGCTATCGATTATTTCTCTAATATCATCAACACCAGTTCTGCTAGCTGCATCCATCTCTAACACGTCCACGTGTCGTCCTTCGCTTATTGCAGTACAGTGTTCACACTGGCCACACGGATTTGTTGTTGGACCTGTTTTCCCTTCGATTCCAACACAATTCATACCCTTTGCTATGATTCGAGCAGTAGTTGTTTTTCCAACGCCACGAATACCGGTCATCATGAAGGCTTGAGCAATCCGATCGGCGTCAAAGGCATTTTTCAGCGTTCTTACCATTGCCTCTTGTCCGATGAGGTCAGAAAATGTTTCTGGACGGTACTTTCGGGCTAATACTTGATAATTGGTTTTTTCTTCTGCTGTCATATCTTGGTTCTTAATTAAAGGTAGTTATAAGCTAAGTGTTTGTGTGCTAGACGTCCAGTCATCAATATAATTGAAAAGAAAATACTAATGCATTCTTTTGAAGTTTTTGAAATATCCCTTGGACCCGCATTATTAGGGATAAGCTGTTTGCCCGGTCTTCAAGGGAACGTTTCGGCCGATATTGAAAAAATTTTTAATTGGAAGCCAGCTATAATAGTGTCTCTAACGGAAAAAAAAGAGATGGAGAATCTAGGTGCAAGAGATTTTATTTCTTTAATAGAAAAAGAAAAAATACAGTGGCTCCATTTCCCAATAAAAGATTTTGGTACTGTTGATCATCAGCGAGAATTTTTGTGGGAATCAATCTCCAAAAACATGCTTCAAAAAGTTAGCAATGGGGATAGAATCCTAATACACTGTCGGGGGGGATGTGGGAGATCGGGCATGATTGTTTTACGTATTATGATCGAGTTTGGAGAGGACCCAGAAGCAGCCTTAGAGAGGCTCCGCAAAATTAGACCATGTGCCGTCGAGACCGAAGCCCAAGAAAACTGGGCGAAATTACCTAAGACAAACAATGGTTAATTCTGAAGGTGAGAGGTTAAGTGCGACCCAAACGGTACTCGTTACGGCTGCTTCCTTCCGGACCTGACCGGGTTGGCGAGGCGCTTGCCCGACCAACCTCTCAGATTTACTATATGGCTTTTTAAGCTTTTATTCAAGATCTCCGCCGTAACCTTATTGCTTCTAATCAAAACTATTCTATCAATGTAAATAAGATTTTAGTGGAGATACTTTTGTGAGAAATGCTGAAGACGTAACTTTTGGAGGTTCTGGACTGAACAGAGCTGCTGCTTATCGTGGAACGGAAAAAGCAAAAGCTTCAATAGGCGACACCATAATCTTTGTCTGGCGTGGCAAAATTTTAATGGATTTAGAAAATCAACCGTCTTTAGCAAAATTTGAGTTTCCGCATCCACTCTGTGAAGGTGCAGTTGAAATCTTTTTAGGATCCGAAAATAACCAAAACTACATTGCTTTTGATATATCTCAGTGGGAACCAACTACGGGAGACCAGCCTGATCCAAACGTATTTTTTGACCCAACTCAGCAACAACATCCAAGATTGGATAAAAAATATGCTTTTTGTGAGCTACGAGGTCAAATGCTAAATTTGAACAGAAGAGAAGCTGAGCTGTGTTCAATTGCTAAGGGTTTGTTTCACTGGAACAAGACGCAAAAATATTGCTCGGCTTGCGGTTCATTGCTCAAAATGACACTTTCTGGATGGCAAAAAAACTGTAATAATTGTGGGATTTCTCATTTCCCTAGGACAGATCCAGTTGTGATCATGCTGATCACAAGGGGCGATAAGGTTTTGCTAGGTAGGTCTGCGAATTGGCCTGAAAAAATGTACTCTTTGTTGGCTGGTTTTGTAGAGCCAGGCGAAACAATAGAAGGGGCTGTAAGAAGAGAGGTGATGGAAGAAAGTGGTATTGAAGTAGGTAAAGTATCCTATTTAGCGAGCCAGCCTTGGGTCTTTCCAAACTCTTTGATGTTTGGATGTCATGGTATTGCTCATAGTGAGAAAATAACAATTGACACCAATGAAATTGAGGATGCGAGGTGGATTGGAAAGTCGGAACTTTTAGACATTTTTGCAGGTCTAAATCAAAGTATATTTCCTGCACGGAAAGGATCGATCGCTAATTTTCTGTTGGAGAGATGGCTTTCAGATCGTTTGCAAGATTGATTAACTAACACTTCCATTTGAAAGCATTTAATACCGATTTTTATCGGTAGGATAAACTCCAAGAATTGATAAGCTATCAGTAAAATAACTCAATTCTTCAAGCGCCCTAGCGACGTTTTCATCATCTGGATGGCCCTCGATATCTGCGTAAAATTGAGTAGCAGTAAATGAGCCTCCCACCATATAACTTTCGAGTTTGGTCATATTAACACCATTTGTGGCAAAACCACCCATGGCTTTATATAATGCTGCAGGAATGTTTCGAACCTGAAAAACAAAGGTTGTCATCAATTTATCATTTCCGCGACGCTCTAAATTTGGAGTATTTGACATCACAAGAAATCGCGTAGTGTTATGCCCGTAGTCTTCTATGTCTCGCGCTAAAATGTCCAAGCCGTATATTTTGGCAGCAAGTTTACTTGCCAACACGCCTTCATCTAATTTTTCAGAAATAGCCAATTTAGCTGCTGCGCCAGCACTATCTGCAGCTGCATCTGCTCTTATTTTGTGTTTATCCAAAAATTTTTGAGCTTGGGGTAGTAAAACTAAATGTGCTCTTACAGCTTTAATGTTTTCTAACTTAGCTCCCGCATTAGCCATTAGCGAGATCCTCACCCTTGCAAAGCATTCATCAATTATGTGGAGTCCTGATTCTGGTAATAAACGGTGGCTATCGGCGACCCTGCCGTAAGATGAGTTTTCAACAGGCAACATAGCAAGTTCTGCGTCACTATCGCGCACCGCACGCAACACATCGCCAAAGGTTTGGCAAGGAAGAGGCTCCATATCAGGCCTATAGGCAATACAAGCTTCGTGAGAGTAAGCTCCTAAAGCTCCTTGAAATGCGATCCTGTTTGTCATTTTAATCCGATTTTCATTTATTTTGGTGCACTATATATACCTTACACCTTGCATAATCCCAGAGGAAAAGAGTAGATAATGCGCAAATTCGAGCAAAAGGTTAAATCACATGGATACAATGACAGCGACAAAAGTTTTGGGTGGTTTTTGTGGAGCCCTCTTAATTTACCTTTTGGGCAATTGGGCAGCTGAAGAAATTTACCATGTTGGTGGCGGTCACGGGGGCGAGTATGCTTCAGGTTATGCCATAGAAGTCGCTGAAGCAGAAGTTGAAGTTGACGAGATGGAAGAAGAGGGTCCACAGTTTGCTGAACTTTATTTGGCAGCGGATATCGACAAAGGTGCTAAAGTTTTTGGGAAGTGTAAAGCTTGTCACAAGTTAGAAGACGGTGCGAATGGAACAGGGCCCCATCTCTATGCTGTCGTTGATCGTGCCGTTGGATCTGTAGATGGATATGGCTATTCTGGTGCACTTGTAGCTGTTGCAGAAACTTGGTCCCCCGAAAATCTTGATGGATTTTTGGAGAACCCTAAAAAATATGCCGCCGGAACTAAAATGGGATTTTCCGGATTAAAAAAGCCAGTAGATCGGGCAAACTTGATAGCATATCTTGCCACGGTGAAATAATTCGTTTTAGTAGCGAACATCTGCAGCTTAGATGATTATCGCTAAATTTTTTCTAGTTAAATGCGCTGATACCCTTGAAACCCCCTGATTGATCCATAAAACTTAATTATGGATCAATCAGGGGGTTTCAAATGTTAAATCTGTCTCACAAAGCAAATGCTCGTACAAAAATAGATGAAAATCTTGTTTTTTTGCCCAAAATTAGTTCGCTATTTACACTGTCTCTAGTCATTTTGCTTGCTGGGGTTGCTTGGGCAGATCAAAAGATAACAAAATCACACGGTTTTAATTTTTTTGGAGAGTTGAGTTATCAAGAGGATTTTACTCACTTGAAATATGTTAACAAGGATGCACCTAAGGGTGGCGACATTTCCATTTGGAGCATGGGAACGTTTGATTCAATGAACCCATACACAAGAAAAGGACGGTCTGGTGCGCTTGCTTCAGCGCCTTTTGAGTCTTTATTGGATGGCACTGCTGACGAGGTTGGTTCGCTTTATGGGTTGCTTGCGAAGAGTATCGAATATCCAGAAGATCAATCTTGGGTAATCTTCAACATTAGAGAAGAAGCACATTTTTCCGATGGCACACCTGTTACTGCTGATGATGTAAACTATACATTTCAGCTTTTTTTAGAACAGGGTTTGGCTAGCTATAAAGCAATTTTGGAACAGACTGTAAAAGATTCACAAGTTTTAGGCCCGAAACAAATAAAATATTTTTTTAATCCTGACGCATCCAAGCGCGATGCCATACCGATCGTTGGAGGCCTACCAGTGATGTCAAAAGCATGGTTTGAAGCGACTGGTGCTAGGCTAGATGAAAGCAGAATGGACGTCGCAATTGGCTCAGGACCATATGTTATGGAAGAGTTCGAAGTGAACAAACGCATCACTTATAAACGTAATAAAAACTATTGGGGAATTGATCTTCCTTTGATGATAGGAAGATCAAACTTTGATACCATAACAGTTGAATATTTCGCTGATAGTAGTGCAGCTTTAGAAGGTTTTAAGTCGGGTGAGTATACGATGCGTATAGAAAACGTATCGAAAAACTGGGCTACTGCTTATAACTTTCCCGCTTTGGATGAAGGAAAAGTTATTAAAAAGACGCTTCCAGACGGCGGTATCGCAACCGGCCAAGCGTTTGTTATGAATTTAAGAAAATCAAAATTTTCAGATCCTAAAGTTCGAGAAGCTATAGGGTTGCTTTATAATTTTGAATGGTCGAATGAGTCACTATTTTTTGGCCAGTATGCTCGTGTAAATTCTTTTTGGGAAAATTCTGAGTTGGCTGCAGAAGGTAAGCCTAACGAGGGAGAATTAGCTTTACTAACACCGTTGGCTGGTGATTTGCCCGCCGGTATTTTGGATGATGAGGTTGTCACTGCCTCAGTATCAGGTTTAAGGGCTTTGGACCGAAAAAATCTTCGAGCAGCTTCGAAGTTACTTGACGATGCTGGTTGGTTAGTTGGTGATGATGGGCTTCGTAGGAATTCTAATGGAGATGTATTTTCTCTCGAAATTATTGAGCGCAGTCCAGCATTTGATAGAGTGATTTTACCATATATAGATAATCTTCGGGCAGCAGGTATTGATGCTAAATATGAAAGAATTGATTCTGCACAATTTACCGACCGAAAGCGAAATTACAACTTTGATATGCTTACAACGCAACATCCAATGTCCTTGGAGCCATCTTCCAGTTTGAAACAATATTTTGGTTCGGAAAGTTCGGACGTGTCTGTTTTTAATTCTGCAGGAGTAAGCAATCCAGCTATAGATGCATTAATTGATCATGTTGTTAACGCAGAGAATAAAGCTGAACTGAAAACATCTGTCAAAGCCTTGGATCGAGCGCTACGGTCTCTACGCTTTTGGGTGCCTCAGTGGTATAATAATACTTACCGAGTCGCATACTGGGACATGTATGAACATCCTGATGAAATACCACCCTTTGATTTGGGTTATCTTGATTTTTGGTGGTTTAACTCGGATAAAGCTGAGGTTCTTAGGTCCTCTGGCGCTTTAAGGTAGTTTATGGGCGCATACATTATTCGCCGACTTTTATTAGTATTTCCAACGCTTCTGGGAATTCTCATAATTAATTTTACACTTGTTCAATTTGTTCCAGGCGGACCCGTAGAACAAATTTTGGCTCAAATTGAAGGTGAGGGTGACGTTTTTGAAGCTTTTTCTGGGGGAAGCAGGGAGGTAGGCAATAATAACGATGGATCCTATGCTGGAGCGCGCGGCTTGCCTGATGATTTTATTAAAGAGCTTGAGAAGGAGTTTGGTTTTGACAAGCCACCACTCGAACGCTTTTTGAATATGCTATGGGATTATATGCGATTTGACTTCGGTGAAAGCTATTTTCGTTCGATCAGTGTAGTCGACTTGGTTATAGAGAAAATGCCCGTATCAATTACTTTGGGTTTGTGGTCAACTCTTTTAGCTTACCTGGTTTCCATACCTTTAGGTATCAAGAAGGCGGTTACGGATGGAAGTGATTTTGATACTTGGACTAGCGGAGTAATTATCCTTGCATATGCTATCCCAGGCTTTTTGTTTGCAATATTGCTATTGGTGCTTTTTGCTGGTGGTTCTTATTATCAGATTTTTCCACTACGCGGGCTGACTTCGGAAAATTTTGAAAACCTGTCTCTCTTTGGAAAAATTAAAGACTATCTATGGCATATAACGTTGCCGGTTCTCGCTTCATCTATATCTGGATTTGCTACTCTTACATTGCTTACGAAAAACAGTTTTCTCGATGAAATTCAAAAGCAATACGTGATCACAGCAAGGTCAAAAGGTTTAAAAGAAAAACAAATTCTTTATGGTCATGTATTTAGAAACGCAATGCTGATCGTGATAGCAGGGTTTCCAGCAGTTTTTATAGGCGTCTTTTTTGGAGGTAGTTTAATCATTGAAACGATCTTCTCTCTAGACGGTCTTGGGCGTATGGGTTTTGAGGCTGCAGTTGCGCGCGATTATCCAGTAATCTTTGGAACACTTTTTGTATTTGGGCTTATTGGGCTCGTCGTCGGAATATTATCTGATCTGATGTACGTTTTTATTGATCCCAGGATCGATTTTGAAGGAAGACAGGGCTGATGCAGATTTCTGCTCTCAACAAGCGCAGGTGGCGTAATTTTAGGGCGAACAAACGTGCTTACTGGTCCTTAATTATATTTAGCATCTGTTTCTTGATTTCACTTTTTGCTGAGCTGATAGCAAATGACAAACCTATTCTTGTAAAGTATCGAGGTGAGTATTTTTTTCCTATTGCAAACTTTTACCCTGAAACAGCTTTTGGGGGAGATTTCAAAACGGAAGCAGTTTACAGAGATCCTGAAGTTCAGTGCCTCATTATGTCAGGCGGATTGGAGGATTGCTTTGAGGCTCCAGAAGAAATTATGGAGGCAATCTCAGATGCATCTTTTGATTTTACCACACCTTCATTTGAACAAGGTTATTCATTATGGCCGATTATTCCCTATTCATACAACACCCCAGTCGATCGTCCTGGTGCAGCTCCATTGCCCCCAAATAGCGAAAATATTCTTGGGACAGATGATACCAAACGAGATGTTCTGGCTAGGGTGATTTATGGGTTCAGGCTTTCTATCGTGTTCACAATTATAGTTACAAGTTTAGCTAGCTTAATTGGCATTATTGCAGGTGCTGTTCAAGGGTATTTTGGGGGAAGAACCGATTTGCTCTTTCAGCGATTTATTGAAATTTGGTCTGGTGTGCCGTCGCTGTATATAATCATAATTATGTTTGCGATCCTTGGGCGTAGTTTTTGGTTGCTTGTATTTTTGTCGGTTTTGTTTGGCTGGATGGGTTTAGTGGGAGTTGTAAGAGCAGAATTCTTGCGTGCTAGAAACTTGGAATATGTTCGAGCAGCAAAAGCCTTAGGTGTTTCAAATTTGAAAATTATGTTCAAACATATGCTACCAAACGCGATGGTAGCTACTCTTACTATGCTACCGTTTATTGTGACCGGGACTATTGCTAGTCTTGCGGCCTTAGACTTTTTAGGTTTCGGTCTGCCATCTTCTGCACCGTCATTAGGAGAGCTTACCCTACAAGCAAAGCAAAACATTCAGGCACCGTGGCTAAGCTTTACTGCATTTTTTACTTTTGCAATAATGTTGGCCCTATTAGTTTTTATTTTTGA
>CAYMIR010000010.1:0-21301 GCA_964390655.1 uncultured Marinovum sp. | reverse complement strand
AAAGAAAGCCTTGAAATAGATACACCTCAGGAAAATTCGGTAGTAAAAGGGAAAGTTATTGCCGTCGAAGCAGGCTTTGCCATAGTTGATGTTGGCTATAAAATGGAGGGAAGGGTTGAACTTAAAGAGTTTGCAAACCCTGGGGAGGCTCCTGAAGTTGCAGTTGGTGATGAAGTAGAAGTATTTTTGCGCCAGGTTGAAAATTCAAAGGGCGAGGCGGTTGTTTCGCGAGAAATGGCACGGAGAGAGGAAGCCTGGGATAGGCTTGAAAAAGCTCACTCTAGCGATGAAAGAGTAGATGGAGCCATTTTTGGACGAGTAAAAGGCGGCTTCACAGTTGATTTAGGTGGGGCAGTTGCATTCCTTCCGGGATCCCAAGTAGACGTGCGACCAATTCGAGATGCTGGGCCATTGATGGGAATGAAACAACCATTTCAAATTCTTAAAATGGATCGCCGTAGAGGTAATATTGTTGTATCTCGCCGGTCAATACTCGAAGAAAGCAGAGCAGAACAGCGCGCCGAAGTGATCGGCAATCTTGCAGAAGGTATGGATGCTGAAGGCATTGTAAAAAATATCACTGAATACGGCGCATTCGTTGATTTAGGTGGTGTGGATGGCTTGCTCCATGTCACAGATATGGCCTGGAGACGGATTAACCATCCTTCAGAGATTCTTACAATTGGTCAATCTATCAAAGTACAAGTTATAAAAATAAATAAAGATACCCATCGTATTAGTCTTGGAATGAAACAACTTGAAGAAGATCCATGGTCGATAGTCGAAGCAAAATATCCTCTTGATTCCACCCACAAAGGAGTTGTCACGAATATAACTGACTACGGTGCATTTGTTGAATTAGAGGCTGGCGTTGAAGGATTAGTCCACGTTTCAGAAATGTCTTGGACAAAGAAAAATGTTCATCCTGGGAAAATTGTCTCAACCAGCCAAGAAGTTGAAGTTATGGTACTTGAAATAGATGATGCAAAGCGGCGTGTCTCTCTTGGACTAAAGCAGACAATGCGAAATCCATGGGAGGTATTTGCTGAAGCAAACCCTGAAGGAACAGAGGTTGAAGGAGAAGTTAAAAATATCACTGAGTTCGGATTGTTCGTCGGTCTACAGGGAGATATAGATGGAATGGTTCATTTAAGCGATATTTCGTGGGATGAACGTGGAGAAGATGCATTACAGAACTTCAAAAAGAGCGATATAGTTAAAGCAATCGTATCCGAAGTCGATGTAGAAAAAGAACGAATTAGTTTATCTATCAAAGCTTTGGGTGGAGATAAGTTTGCTGAAGCAACTGGAAACGTAAAGCGTGGTTCAGTAATAACAGTAGAAATAAAATCCATAGAAGACGGTGGGATTGAAGTAGAATATGAAGGCATGAAATCCTTTATTCGCAAATCTGACCTTTCACGAGATAGAGCTGAACAAAGGGCAGAAAGGTTTAGTGTTGGTGACAAAGTAGATGTTCGAGTAACCAATATTGATAAAAAGACAAGAAAGCTTGGGGTTTCGATTAAAGCAAGAGAAATTGCGGAAGAAAAGGAAGCCGTTGAGCAGTATGGTTCTTCTGACAGTGGTGCGTCATTAGGTGATATTCTTGGCGCTGCTTTAAAAACCGATGATCAATAATGAAAAAAGTACGAAAAACTACCTCTCCATCTTTGGAGAGGTGAGTACCCTCGATTCGCCTTTGAAGCCATCTTCTGTGTAAATCCAGTTCAGAAAAGATGAAATAATTTAATATTTCATTTAAATTTTTAGTAAAAACTATTAAAATACTGTAAGAACATAGACCTGACCAACAAATGTCTTTTATCAGAAGCTATTGTGTTTATAGTCTATATTTGTGGGACATACATTGCTGCGGGGGTTTTTACAGATGATACGTTCTGAACTAATTCAAATTATTGCTGATGAAAATCCACATTTATATCAGCGTGACGTAGAGCGTATTGTAAATACAGTTTTCAACGAAATTACCGAGGCATTGGCTAAGGGAGATAGGGTTGAACTTCGAGGATTTGGCGCGTTTTCCGTGAAGTCCAGAAACGCTAGAATGGGACG
The DNA here is from genome assembly GCA_964390655.1 of uncultured Marinovum sp. Lineage (GTDB taxonomy): Bacteria > Pseudomonadota > Alphaproteobacteria > Rhodobacterales > Rhodobacteraceae > Salinivivens. The sequence continues at coordinate 19,225 of CAYMIR010000010.1, read as the reverse complement.
AAATCCGCGGACTGGTGAGGCAGTGAAGGTTGAAAGTAAGGCAGTTCCTTTTTTTAAAACAGGGAAACTTTTGAGAGATCGGCTTAACGGAAGAGCTTAGTTATAATGCGTATATTACGCACCCTATTCTTATTGTGCTTAGCCACATTACTTTTCTTACTTTCATTAGCCAATAGCGAAAAAGTAAAACTGAATTTTCTTCCAGAGAGTTTATCGTCTTTTTTCGGAATTAACGTTGCCCTAAATTTACCTTTGTTTTTAGTTTTCTTTTCCGGCATTTTTATTGGGCTAGTTATTGGGTTTGTGTGGGAATGGTTTCGTGAGTATAAATTTCGGGTTGAGGCAAAACATTACCAAAAAAGGCTTTTCAAAGTTGAAACTGAGCTCTCAGAATTACATTCAAAAGAAAACAAAAAAGACGACGTTCTTACACTTTTGGAAAAAGTTGAAATGAAAAACTAGACAAATGCACTCAAAAATTCGGGTCAAAATTTGCGGTATAACAAATACGGCTGATATGGATGCTTCCATAAAATATGGGACACACTATGCCGGTCTAATGTTTTTTGAAAAATCTCCACGTTTTGTAAATCTTAACCTTGCTAAAAAACTCAGTTTATATGCAGGAAATAAAATTAAAAAAGTGGCTGTAACCGTCAATTTAAACAATCAAATTTTAGATGAAATCGTAAAAAAAGTTCCATTGGATTTTATTCAATTACATGGGAAAGAGACACCTGAAAGAGTTCATGAGATCAGAATAAGGTACAAGCTGCCAGTCATCAAAGCAATTGGTATTTCAGAAGTTGCTGACCTAAACTTGATTTCCCTTTTTAAAAATGTTGCGGATCAATTACTTATAGATGCAAAATCCCCTTCATCGTCTGTTTTACCAGGTGGAAATGGGTTGAATTTTGATTGGAAATTACTAAAAGACTTTGAATTTCAATGCCCTTGGCTACTTGCAGGAGGATTGAACAGTGAGAATGCGGCAGAAGCTATTGCACTAACCGGAGCGACCCAATTGGATTTATCTTCTGGGGTCGAAAAAGCTCCTGGGCTAAAGGATGCCAAAAAAATCTCTTTGTTTATGTCTGCTATATAATTTCTTAGACTCCACACTTTACGTTTGTCTGACTGCAAGCTAAACCATGCTTGGGAGAGGTTGAGTATATGGCAAATGATCTTTTTAATAGTTTTATGAATGGCCCTGACGATAAAGGTCGTTTTGGTAAGTTTGGCGGAAGGTTTGTTTCTGAAACATTAATGCCGCTAATTCTCGAACTTGAAGAACAGTATGAAAAAGCCAAGACTGATAAATCTTTCTGGTCCGAAATGAACGATTTGTGGACAAATTACGTGGGAAGACCTAGCCCACTTTACTTCGCAGAACGTTTAACAAACCATCTGGGTGGTGCAAAAGTTTACTTTAAAAGGGATGAGTTGAACCATACGGGTGCGCACAAAATTAATAATGTACTTGGTCAAATAATTCTTGCCAAAAGAATGGGCAAAACGCGAATAATTGCTGAAACAGGAGCCGGCCAGCATGGAGTAGCTACAGCCACCGTCTGCGCAAAGTTTGGATTAAAATGTGTTGTTTATATGGGATCTCACGATGTTGAAAGACAAGCACCAAATGTCTTTCGTATGAAGCTTCTGGGGGCTGAGGTTATACCTGTTACGTCAGGCCGGGGTACCTTAAAAGACGCCATGAATGATGCATTGCGTGATTGGGTAACTAACGTTCGTGATACATTTTATTGTATAGGGACAGTGGCGGGCCCACACCCTTATCCCGCTATGGTACGAGATTTCCAGTCAATAATTGGAAAAGAAACAAAAGAGCAAATGAATGAAGTCGAAGGTCGTCTTCCGGATACATTAGTAGCCGCTATCGGCGGTGGATCTAATGCTATGGGTTTATTCTTTCCGTTTTTAGACGACAGTTCAGTGAATATAATAGGTGTAGAGGCAGGTGGAAAAGGCGTAAACGCAAAGATGGAACACTGTGCGTCTCTCACTGGAGGTAGGCCAGGCATTTTACATGGAAACCGTACATATTTACTACAAAATGAAGATGGTCAAATATTAGAGGGTTTTTCCATATCTGCTGGGCTTGATTACCCGGGAATAGGCCCTGAACATGCATGGCTTCATGAAATAGGTAGAGCTCAATACGTTTCAATTACAGATAAAGAGGCGCTTGAAGCCTTTCAACTGAGTTGCACGACTGAAGGCATAATACCAGCCTTAGAGCCTAGTCATGCTCTCGCTCACGTCATGAAAATTGCTCCTAGTCTTCCCTCAGACCACATAATTTGCATGAATATGTGCGGAAGAGGAGATAAAGATATTTTTACAGTTGCTCGTCATCTTGGTTTTGACATGTCTGGACCTGAAGGGCGTAACATGGAATAATTTCTTATCAAAATGACAAAGTAATGTAGTAAAACGACTTAAGAAAACTATCATAGCTGTGACGCAGCGGCTGATAGTTTCCTCTCTTCTTCCTCTCTTAATTTTAAATTTTCTCGAGTTTCCGAAATCACCTCTTCAGGTGCACTTTTGACGAAATTTGAATTTTGAAGACGTACTCTTAAAGCGGAAATTTCTTTTTTAAGTTTATCAAGTGACTTGCTTAAACGTTTCTTTTCCTCATCTATATCTATAATTTCATCTAGCGGTAAAGCGAAGGTAGCTCCTTTTGCAGCTAGTGAGATACTACCTTTAGGGACCTTATCGGCAATCGTAAGTTCTGTTATTCTAGCCAGCTTTTTAATCATTGCGTGATTGTTATCCCATGCTTTTTTTGCTTGATCATCCATTTCTAGAAAAATCATCGGTATCTTCAAGCCAGCAGGAACCCGCATTTGAGCACGAGCAGAGCGTATTGCCTCAATAAGACTAACTACCCAGTTCATTTCAAGATCAGCAGAGTCATCAATTAGCGAACTATCAAACTTAGGCCAGTCACAGTGAACAAGCATAGTACTTCTCTCTGCTAGCTGTTCCCATAACTCCTCAGTTATGAATGGCATAATTGGATGCAACATTATCAGACACTGGTCTATCACCCAACCCATCGTATTTTGAGTTTCATTTTTCAACTCCAGATTGGTTGAACTTAAAAGTGGTTTTGATAGCTCAACATACCAATCACAAACTGTACCCCAAATAAACGCATAAAGGGCATGAGCCGCATCATTAAATCTGAACTGATCAAATCCTATGTTTACTTCATTCAAAGTTTTTATTGTCTCCCCAACTATCCAACGATTAATTGTTTCATTAGTAGATGGGACTGGAGTGCCAAAATTAGCTTCATTAAGTGAAGCAAATCTGGCTGCATTCCAAAGTTTGGTCCCAAAATTTCGATAACCTGCAATTCTTTGTGTGTCTAATTTTAAAACACCGCCTATCGAGGCCATTGCAGCATTCGTAAAACGCAGAGCATCAGCTCCAAATTCATCAATGATATCAATTGGATCAATGACGTTGCCAGTTGACTTCGACATTTTTTTACCTTTGGCGTCCCTAACCAAGCCGTGTAAGTACACTGTATCAAAGGGTATTTCATCTCTAACGGCTAATTGCATCATTATCATTCTAGCGACCCAAAAGAATAAAATATCTTGCCCCGTCACCAAAGTAGAGGTTGGAAAATATTGTTCCAAAGCGATATTGTCTTCAGGCCAACCCAAGGTCCCCATCGGCCATAATCCTGATGAAAACCAAGTATCTAAAACATCTGGATCCCTTGTTAGCTCAACACCAATACCAGCCTTTTTTTGGGCTTCTTCTTCAGAGGCAGCACAATACTGGTTTCCATCTTCATCTAACCATACCGGAACTTGATGGCCCCACCATAGCTGACGAGATATACACCATGGCTCTATATTATTTAACCAATGATAATATGTTTTTTCTCCACTCTCGGGTATAATTTTAATGTCTTTATTTTTAACTGCTTCTAATGCGGGCTGGACTATTTTAGATGTATCTACAAACCATTGATCGGTCAACATAGGCTCGATCACAACCTTAGATCGATCACCGAAGGGTTGCATAATAGTCTTACTTTCCACAAACGGTTCCTTTGAAAAGTTTCCTTCAGTATCCTTAACTTCGACCAACACAGCTAAACCTTCAGCAGTGATTTCCGAAATCACCCTCTCTCGGGCTTCAAATCGGTCTAGTCCACGATATTCATCTGGTACGAGGTTCATAGTCGCAACAAGATTTTCATCCCAAGTCATTTTTTCTTCTCTAATTGCCTGAGCTTTTGCAGACTCGTCCTTATAAGGTGAACCGTCAGTACGCATAACTCCCTTTTTATCCATCAACGAATACATGGGAATATTGGCTCTTTTGGCTACTTGATAATCATTAAAATCATGCGCGCCAGTGATTTTCACAGCGCCAGACCCAAAATTAGGATCAGGATACTCATCAGTGATTATGGGTATAAGACGCCTATTATTCTTTGGACCCACGGGGATTTCGCACAGTTTACCAATAAGTGGTCTATACCTTTCATCAGAAGGATGTACTGCAACAGCACCATCTCCAAGCATTGTTTCAGGACGTGTAGTTGCTATTGATATATAATTGCGCTCCTCCTTAACGATCACATTACCGTCGGCGTCTTTTTCAATATAAGTGTATGTTTCACCGCCTTTTAAGGGATACTTGAAGTGCCACATATGCCCAGCCACTTCAATATTTTCAACTTCCAAATCAGAAATGGCTGTTTCAAAATGAGGATCCCAATTTACCAGCCTTTTTCCACGATAAATTAATCCTTTTTCAAATAGATCAATAAAGACTTTGATTACTGCATCATGAAAATTTCCACCCTCATCCTTTGGAGCCTTTGGAGCCCCCGACATGGTAAAAGCTTCACGATCCCAGTCGCAAGAAGCTCCTAGACGTTGTAATTGAGTTATAATCGTTCCACCTGATTTTTTTTTCCATTCCCAGATTTTTTCAATAAATTCGTCACGAGTAAAATCGGTACGTTTTTTACCTTCTTCTGCCAACTGACGTTCAACAACCATCTGTGTAGCAATTCCCGCGTGATCAGTACCCGGTTGCCATAAAGTGTTGTAACCCTGCATCCGTTTCCAACGGATTAAAATATCCTGGAGTGTATTATTAAATGCATGTCCCATATGCAACACACCCGTAACATTGGGAGGTGGTATCATTATTGTATAACTAGGTTGGCCATCTTTTGCATTTATGCCAGCTCGAAACGCTTTTTGGCTAATCCATTTCTCCGAAATACGTTTTTCTACTGATGCCGATTGAAAATGCTTATCAAGTCCCATTGTCGAATAATCCAAAAATTTTTTAAAAGCCAAATAGCGTGTCTTTAGTTGAAGTAAAAGCCTAAGTTTTGATACTTACCTACTAATTGAAGCAACTTAGGTCCTCTACGCCTTTACAATCTTGAGGATTATATGTTTTCTGATTGTGGCATGCCTAAAACATGGTATCCACCGTCAACACATATTACCTCTCCAGTAGTGTAGGCACCCGCATCAGACACAAGGTACACAGCGGTACCACCTACTGCTTCCAGCGTTGCATTTGAACGCAAAGGGGAATTTATTTCTGTATGCTTAAAGGTTTTTCTAGCACCGCCAATAGCGGCACCAGCAAGAGTTTTCATCGGGCCTGGGGAAATAGCATTCACTCGAATTCCATCAGGACCAAGATCATTTGCTAAATAACGGGTAGTGGCCTCAAGTGCTGCCTTTGCCACGCCCATTACGTTATAAAATGGAGTCACTCGATTTGATCCCTGATAGGTTAGAGTAAGTAGCGTCCCACCATTTTCAACCATCATAGGGTGAGACCGTCGCGCGATTTCAACAAACGAATACGATGAGATATCAAGAGAGTTTTTAAAGTTAGCTCGGGTCGTATTCATAAATCTTCCAGTAAGCTCGTTTTTTTCTGAATACGCGATTGCATGCACGACGAAATCTAGTGACATCCAACTGTTCTGCAATTGTTCAAAAGCTCTATCAAGAGAAGTATCATCGGTAACGTCAACATCCAGCATCAAATTAGCTCCAACGGACTCAGCCAAAGGATATAGCCGCTTACCAAAAGTTTCTCCTTGATATGTAAATGCAAGCTTTGCTCCAGCATCTGACATAGCCTTTGCTATACCCCAAGCAATAGAGCGCTCATTAGCAACACCCATTATAAGTCCACGTTTACCTCTTAGATCTAACATGATTAACCTCGGTTTATCAGACTTTAATCGTTATAGTTTGAAAGTAGCATTGATCCATTTGTCCCACCGAATCCAAAACTGTTTGTCATAACCGTATCCAACTTTGCTTCCTTCACAAGTGAGGAGGCTATTTCAAAAGGCTTTAACTCCGGATCAAGCTGATCAATATTGATTGAAGGCGCTATAAAATCATGTTTGAGCATCAGAAGGCAGTAAATCGCTTCCTGAGCGCCTGTCGCTCCCTGGCTGTGACCAGTCATAGATTTTGTTGAGCTTACTAGAGGCGTTGAACCAACGCCGAAAACACGTCTAACCGCTTCTATCTCGCCCACATCCCCAACGGGAGTAGATGTTCCATGCGCATTTATGTAACTGACAGCTCTTTCTTTGGAAAGCGTTTCAAGCGCCAAACGCATTGCGCGCTCTCCTCCTTCACCAGAAGGTGCCACCATATCATGACCATCTGAAGTTGCTCCGAATCCAGTAACTTCAGCATAAATTTTTGCTCCACGAGCTATTGCATGCTCTAGGTTTTCAAGCACTAAAATAGCTCCGCCGCCGCCTATAACAAATCCATCTCTGTCAACATCAAAAGCTCTAGATGCTTTTTCGGGTGTTGCGTTATACTTTGACGACATCGCTCCCATCGCGTCAAAAAGACAAGACAATGTCCAATCCAATTCTTCTCCTCCACCGGCAAACATAATGTCTTGCTTGCCCATCATAATCTGTTCTGTTGCATTTCCAATGCAGTGCAGAGAAGTAGAACAGGCTGATGTTATGGAATAATTTAAGCCTTTTATTTTAAAAGCAGTTGATAAATTTGCGGAAATTGTTGATGACATACATTTAGGAACAGCAAATGGACCAATACGTTTTGGAGCACCAGATTTTAAAACGATCTGATGCGCGGTTAACATTGCCGATGTGGAAGGTCCGCCCGAGCCAGCGATCAAGCCAGTTCTAAAGTTAGAAATTTCGCTTTCTTCTAAGCCCGCATCTTTAATTGCCTGCTCCATAGCTATGTGTGCATACGCAGCACCAGGACCCATAAATCGTAAAGTCCGTTTATCTACAAAATCTTTGACATCTAACTTTACATCACCTGCAACCTGACTTCTAAAACCATACTCGATCATATTTGCATTAGAAGTAATGCCAGACTTACCAGTCTGCAAACTGCCGAGTACTTCTTTTGCATTATTACCGATAGACGAGACTATTCCTAATCCGGTTATAACTACTCGGTTCATAGTCTTCTCCTTTTCAAGCCAGCAGGTTCCGGCATCAGCTTATAAAAAAAATTGCAGAAATGATAGCTGAACGTTAGCTGGCAGATAAAGCAACTTTCATATCTTTTACTTGATAGATTAGCTCACCATCAGCTTCAACAATCCCGTCGGCCACACCCATCGTAAGCCTTCTTGTTTGAACCGCTTTTGTGAAATTAACCGTATATTTTAATAGCTTTCGATCTGGACGAACCATTCCTGTAAGCTTTACTTCACCCACGCCCAAAGCATAACCACGCCCCTGCCAACCTCGCCACCCTAGATTGAACCCCGTTAACTGCCAGAGGCCATCTAAACCAAGGCAACCAGGCATTATTGGATTACCAGGAAAGTGACAATTAAAAAACCAAAGGTCGGGATTTATATCATACTCAGCTATAACATGACCTTTACCATTTTCACCCCCATCCGAACTTATGTGAGTAACTCTATCCATCATAAGCATTGGAGGTTCCGGAAGCTGAGCATTACCTTTACCAAACAATTCACCTTTGGCGCACTTAAGAAGGTCTTCACGACTAAAACTTGATGGATATTCTGCCATTTTGGGCTTCTTTCCTGCTCTATATTTCCTTTTATTAAAGAATATCTATCACTCCAAAAGACTAGCTTGCAAGCCTTAGAAAAAAATGGTGATTTCGAAAATGTAAAAAGCGTTGAACTTTTAAACAATTATGATTTAATGTATTAATAGAGAAACAGAAAGAAGTCTAATATGACATTCACTCAGAGAGCGACAAATTGGCTTTTAAGCTCAAATCTACGCCCAACAAGACAACGTTTGGTGCTAGCTGAGATATTGGTTGGCGACGGCAAACACCGGCATGTCACTGCTGAGAGCCTGTTCGAACAGGTAAATAAGCGTGCTGACAAAGTCTCATTAGCGACAGTTTACAATACTTTACATACGTTTTGTGATGCTGGACTTGTACAGGAAATCACTGTTGATGGATCTAAAAGTTATTTTGACACACGTACAAATGATCATCCGCATTTTTACTGGGAAGAAGAGCAAAAGTTGACAGACGCACCAGCTGATCAATTGAAAATATCCGAACTTCCAAACGCGCCAAAAGGTGCAGAAATTGCCTCTGTTGATGTAATTATTCGCCTACGTCGGAAATAATTCTTGAAAGTAATTGGCTACGAAGAATTTGGTCCTGCCACTGAAGTTTTACAGTTGCGGGAAATAGAATTGAAAAAGCCCAAGTCCCGAGAAGTCATAGTAAAACTAAGATATTCAGGGGCAAACCCATCGGATGCCAAAGCCCGAGCAGGAAATAGGCCTGGAGTTTATAGACCCGAATATAGCTTAGTGATACCACATTCAGATGGATCTGGTGTGATTGAGGATGTTGGGTCAGAGCTTGACAAATCATTAATTGGAAAACGTGTCTGGGTAAGAAATGGTCAATGGAAGCGACCATTTGGAACCGCCGCAGAGTATATTACAATCGATTTAGAAAATTTAATTGAGATGCCAAGTGAAATGTCTTTCAAAGATGGAGCAACAATGGGTATTCCCGGCCTTACCGCGGCCTATGGAATATTTGGGTCAGGAGAAGTATTTGGGAAAACAATTCTTGTTTCAGGCGGTATGGGAGCAGTTGGTCACCTGGCTGTTCAATTGGCTAAATGGGGCGGAGCAAAAGTAATTGCCACAGGCTCAAAAAGTAGTTGTAAAACTATACTAAATCTTGGGGCTGACTATTTTTTTGATTATTCTAGCGATAAATTGGCCTCACAAATTAAGGAAGTTGCACCAGACGGAATTGACCGGGTTGTAGAAGTCGAGTTTGGCATAAATTTAAATTGGCTTCACGAAGTTTTGAAACCGAATGGAACGCTTGCAGTTTATGGTTCCGCCAAAGAAATGAACCCTATTATCCCGTTCGGTCTATATTTGTTTAAAGCTATTAAAATAGATATATACCTAATTTACATTTTACCGCCTAAAGAAATAGAAATAGCAATAAATTATCTTCACCTCGCCTACGGACAAAAAGCTTTAGTACCTAGAATAGACAGTATCTATAGACTTGAAGATTGCGATCAAGCACAGGAAAGGACTTTGACTAAAGGTAGGAAAGGAGCCGTTCTACTGAAAATTTAATTCAACGCTTCTTTACTTTTAAGTATTTTTTGGGGAAATTTTTAAATGACTTTAAATACATGTGTCTTTGACGCTTATGGTACACTTTTTGACGTAAACGCTGCTGCGCGAATAGCGGCGAGCGAACCAGACCGAAAAATATTCAAAGAAGTCTGGCCTAGTGTTTCGAGCATCTGGAGAATGAAACAACTGCAATACACTTGGTTAAGGTCAATGACTGACTCGTACACTGATTTTTGGTCAATTACACAAAACAGTTTAGACTTTGCTCTTGAAACTCATAAATTACAAAACGATTTAGTTTTAAAAGAAAGGCTACTTGCCCTTTACTGGGAATTGCAGCCGTACTCCGAAGTTTCCAAAATGTTAAAAGACTTGAAAAAAAAGGGCATTAAAACCGCTATATTATCTAATGGATCTCCAGAAATGTTAAATGGTGCAGTTAGATCTTCTAATCTAAATGAATTTATTGATGAAATAATATCCGTTGAAACGGTAAAAATTTTTAAACCTAGTGCACGAGTATACGAGCAAGTAGAAAATATAATCGGATGTTCTAATGCGAACGTTTTATTTGTATCGTCAAATGGATGGGATATTGCCGGCGCAGCAGGTTTTGGTTTTACAACTGCTTGGGTTAACAGGTTAAAAGATCCAATTGACAGATTACCGCACAAACCAATGTACATCGTAGAAGATCTGACATCCATACCCAGTTTTTTTTCAAATTAATTTTACTCGCTATTAAAGGTTTCAAACTGGCCTAAAACGCCATTGCAATAGCCGAAAAAATAATGATCATGCTTCCAGCGTCTGTTTATGCAAATTAGAGAAGAAAAAATATGCAAATCGATAAAATATTTGAAGCTGATAAGCGTATTAAAAAGAAAAAACGAACTACCCCCCTTTTAAACTCTCCTTTTCTGGATGAAATTGCAGATAGGCAAATTTTTATCAAGGCAGAATGTTTACAGCATACTGGAAGCTTCAAATTTCGAGGCGCTTACTCGGCAATATCTTCGATACCAATTGAAAAACGCAAAAAAGGTGTAATTGCCTACTCTTCTGGTAATCACGCTCAAGGAGTAGCTTATGCAGCAAAAATTCACAAAATTCCTGCTACCATCATAATGCCTGAAGATGCTCCAGAAATAAAAATAAATAATACCAAGGATTTAGGTGCCGAAGTTATTCTTTATGATCGATTGAGTGAGAATAGAGAAAAAATAGGACAAAAAATTTCTGAAGAACGAATGCTATCACTCATTCCACCTTATGACCATAATGACGTTATAGCTGGCCAAGGAACTATTGGATTAGAAATTGCCAGCCAAGCTGAGCAAATAGGAATTGGAAAGGCTGATGTACTAGTTTGTTGTGGTGGTGGAGGTCTCACGTCAGGAATTGCGGTAGCTCTTTCATCTTTGATGCCAAGTTTTGTTACAAGGCCTGTTGAGCCTGAAGGTTTTGATGATGTGGTTCGCTCACTAGAAACTGGAGAGCGGCAAACAAACAAGAAAACAAGTGGAGGCCTCTGTGATGCAATCATCACACCGACACCCGGCGAGTTAACTTTTCCAATAATGAAAAAATACTGTGGCAGAGGAATTGTGGTGACGGACGAGCAAGTAATGAAAGCAATAGCTTTAGCTTTTACAAGGTTACGTATTGTTATCGAGCCTGGGGGAGCAGTTGCCTTGGCTGCGGCCCTTTTCCACTCAAAGAAATGCGATAATGAAATTGTAATTGCGGTTGTATCCGGAGGAAATATTGACCCAGGTATTTTTAAAAAAGCATTAGAAACAATTTAGAGACAGAACTTTGAATTTGGGGGAAGCGCATGAGCACCGTGATTAGTGTGAACGGGATTAACATACATTATAAACTAGAAGGTCCAGAAAATGGTCCTTCGATAGTTTTTTCAAATTCACTTGGAACTGACATGCGTATTTGGGATGAGGTTATATCCTACTTACCTAAAAACTTAAAAATTCTGCGATATGACAAACGAGGGCACGGTCTTTCTGATTGCCCAAATCTGCCTTACTCAATGGGCACTCTTGTAAAAGATATAGAAGCATTAATGGATACTCTTAAATTAAAGAATTCTTTATTCATTGGCCTATCCATCGGTGGGATGATTGCACAAGGCTTGGCTGTAAAAAGGTTAGACTTGGTTAGGGCGATGGTACTTTCAAATACTGCAGCAAGGATAGGTAACCGTGAGATATGGGAAGATCGTATAAATAAGGTCAAATCATCTGGTATGAAAGCTTTAACAGAAGAAACTATGAAGCGGTGGTTTAGTAATGATTTTCTCAAAAGAAAAGAGATATATAAATGGAAAAATATGTTCGAAAGGCAACCTTTAGAAGGTTATATCGGTTGTGCTCATGCTATTTCTGGAACAGATTTTTATACTCCCACTTCAAGCTTACGCTTACCAACAATCGCAATAGCCGGCTCAGAAGATGGATCTACCCCTCCCGATTTAGTACGCGAAACTTCTAATTTAATACCAGGTTCAAAATTTAACTTAATCAAGGGAGTTGGACATATACCATGTGTCGAAGCACCAATAAAATACGCAAATGTTTTATCTGGTTTTATGAAAGAACTTGGGCATGTCTAAGTTTTTATTGGTTCACGGCTCAGGTCACGGCGCCTGGTGTTTTGAAAAGCTACTAAAAGAGTTGAAAAATATAGGCCACAGTGCAGAGGCAATAGACCTACCTGGACACGGTTATAATAAAATTCCTATAAAAGATGTAACTTTAGAAAAATATAGTTCTAAAATACTTAAATCTCTTAGTAGCCCAACTATTTTGGTAGGGCACTCCATGGGCGGTTACCCTATTAGTTTAGCAGCCGAGACTGACCCACACTACATCAAACATTTAGTTTATCTGACAGCATTTGTTCCAGAGGATGGAAAATCCTTATCAGAAATGCGCAATAAGGTTAAAAAATTTCCACTGACTTCAGTTATTAAAAAAACAGAAGATGGTCTTGGATTCTATATTCCTACAAAGTATCAAAAGGATATTTTTTATAACGATTGTTCGGAGCAGGACATAAACTTAGCATCTGAAAAATTATGCGTACAAGCAATCAAACCACAGAATACACCTATTAAATTAGGAATGAATTTTAAAAATATTCCTAAGTCTTTTATTAGCTGCCTTGATGACCGAACAATAACAATCGAACTTCAAAAAAAGTTGTCTGCAAGTATTCCAAAGGAAAATAAATATGAAATAAGGTCAGGTCATTCTCCATTCTTATCAAAGCCTGCCGAATTAGCAAATATTTTAAACAAAATTGCATCGAAAATCTATGAATATTAAAGCTAATTTACCCATTAAAATCATAATTTTAACCGTAATTTTGGACTCAATTGGTATTGGTATAATGATACCCGTATTGCCGACTCTTATGACCGATGTACTACCAGGTAGAACGGTAGCAGAAGCTGCAGTTTGGGGAGGGATACTTGCTAGCATATTTGCTATTATGCAATTTATTTTTGGGCCTATTCTTGGCAGTTTATCAGATGCCTTTGGCAGGCGACCAGTGATTTTAATTTCATTAGTTTTTATGGCTTTGGATTATATTATTATGGGTTTAGCAGGCAGTATTTGGATGCTTCTTTTTGGAAGAATTTTGGGAGGTATAACCGCTTCTACTCATTCAACCGCAGCAGCATACATTGCAGATATTTCGAGTTCAGAGCAAAAGGCTGCCCGTTTTGGCTACATTGGAGCCGGATTTGGTATTGGGTTTGTTCTTGGACCTATTATAGGGGGTCTATTAGGTGAAATAGGACCAAGAATTCCATTTTTTGCTGCGGCATTTGTTTCAGCTCTGAATGCAGCAGCATGCTATTTTTTTCTCCAAGAAAGTTTAAATAAAAAAAACCAAAAGCGATTTTCCTCAAAAAATATAAACCCTTTTAAAACATTTGAAGCGATTGCAAAATTTGGTGGTTTAAAAGTTTTTTTACTTGTGTTCTTACTGTACTCAATAAGCACCGCCGTTTACGCTGCAATTTGGCCCTACTTTACGGCAGAGCGTTTTTCATGGTCACCCGGAATGATTGGGTTATCACTCACAGTCTACGGGATCTGTTTTGCATTTATTCAAGGTGTATTGGTTCAACCTACAATTAATCTAATAGGGCGTTATAACACGGTGTTACTGGGTTTCGGTACTGAAATAGTTGCGATGGTTTTAATTGCAATTATAACAAACGGCTGGTTTCTTATCGCATTAACCCCCTTAGCGTCACTGGGCGTAATTGGGCAACCAGCGCTAACCGCATTAATGTCAGACAAAGTTGATGGAAAGAACCAAGGAAGCCTTCAAGGCGTTATTGCTTCGCTAACTGCCTTATCTATGATCGTTACTCCACTTTCTATGACTTGGATCCTATCTCAGTTCTCTAACAGAAATTCAGAGATATACTTTCCAGGTGCACCTTTCATGGCTTCAGCTGTTTTATTAGCTATCTGTGTTTCAGTTTTTTTAATTTGGGCACCAAGAAGTTTTCACATTAAAAATTTTAAGAATTGACGATACGTAATTGTTCGTAATTAACTTAGACAAACGGGTGCTTCAAAAAGGATAGTACAATGGTAAAAATAAAAGCGGCTGTTTGCCATGAATTCGGAGCTCCTTTACAAATTGAGGCAATTGATTTGAGGGAACCATTAAGTGGTGAAGTAGAAATAACCTTAGGAGCAGTCGCTGTATGCCATTCAGATATATCTTTCGCAGATGGTGACTGGGGAGGAGATTTACCAGCAGTTTACGGTCACGAGGCCGCAGGTATTGTTAGCAAAACTGGAAATGCAGTAACGGCCTTTGAAATCGGCGACCGTGTAGTTGTCACTCTCATAAAGTCGTGTGGAAATTGCAATAATTGCTTGGAAGGCAATCCAACAATATGCGAAGCTAACAATAATTCTGTTCGCCCCATCTTAAGCTCAAAAGGCAATACGATCCAACAAGCTATGAATTGCGGTGCCTTTGCCGAGAAAGTGGTGGTTGACCAAAGTCAAATCGTAAAATTAAATTCTGATTTGAACTTCGCAACGGCCTCACTTCTCGCCTGTGGCGTAATAACTGGGATCGGAGCAGTGGTAAATGCGGCTAAGTTACGACCAGGTCAGGACGTCATAGTTATTGGCGCGGGCGGGGTTGGTTTAAATGCTATTCAGGGAGCCAGAATAGCTGGGGCAAGACGAATTGTAGCAGTTGATACAAATAAGGAAAAATTGGTTACAGCTGAGCAATTTGGAGCAACAAACAGTGTTCTGGCAACTGAAAAATCACCTTGGCGCATATCAAAATCCTTAATTGGTCGTGGCGCCGATGTGGTGTTCGTTACTGTCGGAAATAGTGCAGTGTATGATGTGGCGCCCAGATATCTCGGTTATGGTGGAAAAGTAGTCATGGTTGGAATGCCAAAAACAGGAGATAAATCAAGCTATGAGCCCGTAATGATGGCAGCAGTCTCGCAGGGAATGATTGGCTCGAAAATGGGTGATGTTATAATCAAACGCGATATTCCATGGATCGTTGACCTTTATAATCAGGGGCGCATAAAATTGGATCAGTTAATTTCTAAAACATGGGATCTGGAACAAATTAATGAGGCCATAGCCGATACTAAATTGGGTTCAGCCAAAAGAAATGTAATTGTTTTTGAAATTTAACGAATAGTACAAATAATGAAACTGAAAGACTTAAAAATAATAGTAACTTGTCCGCCGCCACCAGGCTGGGGCGGACGCTATTGGATTTTTGTCAAAATCACGACTGATAGTGGAATTAGTGGATGGGGTGAGTGCTACGCTTCATCCATTGGCCCAGACGCAATGAAAGTAGTAATCAACGATGTTTTTGAGCGTTATTTTCTCGGTGAAAGCCCTTCAAATTTTGAAAAATTATTTAGGAGGACCTATTCATCGGGCTTTACGCAAAGGCCTGATCTAACTGTCATGGGCGCATTTTCTGGATTAGAAATTGCATGCTGGGATATTTTAGGGAAACAATTTGATTGTCCAACTTGGAAGTTACTTGGTGGAAAAATAAATGACCGTATCCGTGCCTATTCTTATCTTTATCCTTTAGACCACCACGATTTAGATGGTTTTTGGACTTCGCCAGAAATGGCCGCAGAATCTGCAATAAGTCTCATTGAAAAAGGTTATACAGCGGTAAAATTTGACCCAGCCGGCCCTTATACTATGCGCGGAGGTCATATGCCAACGATGAGTGATATCAGATTATCTGTAGACTTTTGCCGAGCAATTAGGGAGGCCGTTGGAAATAAATCAGACATTTTATTTGGAACACATGGCCAATTTACGACTGCAGGAGCTATTAGACTAGGGAAAGCGATAGAGCCCTACTCGCCAATGTGGTTTGAGGAGCCAATTCCACCAGACAATTTATCAGAGTTTAAAAAAGTTCAATCTGCATTAAGTATTCCGATTGCAACAGGGGAAAGATTTACAACAAAAATGGAGTTTGCTGATGTTCTCAAATTTGGGGGAGTCTCAATAATCCAACCTGCGCTCGGCCGTGCCGGTGGCATTTGGGAAATGAAAAAAGCTGCAGCGATAGCTGAAGTTTTCAATGCGCAAGTAGCGCCTCATTTATACGCCGGGCCTATCGAATGGGCAGCAAATATTCAATTATCTGCATCAATACCGAATTTACTTATAGCTGAAACAATTGAGACACCTTTTCACAAATCTTTGATCAATGGTAAGATAACAGTTGAAGATGGTTATATACAGGTTCCAGAGGAGGCTGGCTTGGGGATCGAGGTTAACGAAGAATTAGCAGAAAATCACCCTTACGATGGCACTGATTTACATTTAATGATGCAAGATGATCCTTGCGACTATTCAAACGGAAATTCATTTTTAGGTGGAGCTCCGCCTAAGAAATCAAAATGATTTCATGACAATATTTGTTCCCAGATATCATCGAGTTTTTTAATTTCTTGCACGTTATATTTTTCTAAGTTTTGCCAGTAACGACCGGTCACATCAAAATAATTGAGATCCTTTTCTCGCTGTAGAGCTTTAGAAATTAAGTCATCATTCAGACTAGGGGTTTTAGACCACGAATGTTTTGAGGTTATACGCGGGAAAGTTAACTTACTTGGGCCATCTGACAGATTTCCAACAAGGCAATTTTCTTTTTGAGAAATATGCAAAAATCGGTTTGATTTAGCCTTTAAGCTCATTAGAGATATATCCTCCCTCAGGGGATCGGCAGTTCCTTTACCATAAAAATGTGTTTTGCCAGTTTTAGGATAATGCATATCGCAACCAATAAATGAAATATGGCTCGGTTTTAAAGCTCCCAAAACCCAATAACCTGCTGTAAATGCCATTGTTGCTCCAGCATAGATAAACCCACCATATTGGTTTTGTATTGGCACAAATTCTTTTTCCGTTATCAATGTTTGCGACGAATTAATTTCTTGTGGCTTCTTTTCTTTTGGAAAATCGTAAGGGTAAATTAAATGACTCCAGTCAGAACGCACACGCCAAGCGTTATTAATTACCACGATCGCATCAAAAGCTATTTCCAGTTCAGCTGCATTCACAGCGTTTGGACCAGATCCAATTATTAAGACGTGTTTTTCGAATTCCATTATGAAAGTCTCAAAACCAATTAAAATACAAAGGCAAAAATTTAAAAGAAACTAACTGCTTGCACGTTGCCAAGGAATAGTAAAATCACCCAAAACCTTATTAATCGTATCATCATCTTCGTTAGATGAGATATTAGCAATTAGCCCACGTTTTTTATCATCATCTACAGAAGTGATCGACGCATTTATACCAGAGCTTTTCAGGGTTTCTGAAAATACTCTAATAATAGCTCTCTTTCGAAGATCTGGTTTAAATACCTTCCCCACTGCTGTTTTGGGTAACTCTTCCAAAATTTCTACGTGTTTTGGTAAAGCTCCAGGTTCTTTAACATTCTCTTTACAAAATTCATCTAACTCTTGGGTTGTTACTTTTGCACCACCAACTAATTCCACGTAAACACAAGGTAGCTCACCAGAATGTTGATCGGGTTGACCGATAGCACCAGCAAAGGCTACAGCCTCATGCCCAAGAAGAGCTTCTTCTACTATAGCTGGATCAATATTGTGTCCTCCCCGGATGATAAGATCTTTTGCACGTCCAGTAATCCAAAGGTACTCATCAATATCTTTTCGGCCAAGATCACCCGTTCGTAAGTATTTTTTCTTATAATAAAGGTCAGCATTTTTATCAGCCTCTGTGTAAGTGTTTCCTGCAAAAACTCCTGGATTAGATATACAGATTTCTCCAACCTCATCGGTTTTGCACTCAACCATTTTTCCTTTTTCAGGCTTGATAATTTTAATATCTGTGTAGGGAAATTTTAAACCAACAGAACCAACCTTTTTTTCTCCTTCAACTGGGTTACAGGACACTAAGCAAGTAGCTTCCGTTAATCCATAGCCCTCTACTATGGTAACACCTGAGGCCTCTTCAAACCTTCGGAACAGTTCTAATGGTAGGGGAGCAGAACCAGAAAAAGAAGTTTTCACCGAGGATATATCAGCATCAACTGGCCGTTGCATGAGTGCAGAAATGGCAGTGGGAACTGTTATCACAAAAGTTATCTGCCATCTCTCAATTAACTTCCAGAAATTATCAAATACACCATCACCTCGATATCCTTGGGGTGTTGGAAAAACCACATGTGCACCTGAACTCACCATCGCCATTAGTATCACGTGGCAGGCAAAAACATGAAATAAAGGAAGCGGGCAAATAACGTTATCTTCCTCAGTAAATAGGAGTTCATGACCCAGCCAGCCGTTATAAATCATGCCTGAGTACGTGTGCTGTGCAACTTTTGGCATACCAGTTGTACCACCTGTATGAAAGTAAGCAGCAACTCTATCTTCTTCAATATCATCAAAATCCAGCTCTGTATTTTGAAGACCCAATAAACTATTAAAATCGTAAATTTTTGCAGAGTGCTCAATAGGATTTTTAGGCCTAATTAAGGGTACAATCCACGATTTTGGTGGCGTAAGATATCTATTTAAATCTACCTCTATAACAGAAGTTACGTTGGGCGCTAAAGAAACTGCCTTAGCCGCTTTTTGAGGTACATCAGATTTAGGAAAAGCTTTCAGTGTCACAACGACTTTTGCATTTGTTTCTCTAAGAATTGCGCCAATTTGTTCCGGATCAAGAAGCGGATTTATAGGATTCGCTATACCGGCAATTGCACCACCAAGTAGAGTTAGAACTGTTTCATTTGCATTTGGCAAAATATAAGCAACAACATCTTCACTGCCAACGCCAAGTGAACGAAACATATTAGCCGCTTGAACAGTTTTCGTATGTAACTCTGACCAGGTTAACGTTTCAGCTTTATCTTTTGGACCCGATAAAATTTGATAACTTACCGCTGGTCTATTAGGAAACGACTTAGCTGTGCGCGACAGCAAACCAAATAAAGTCGATGGTAAATCGCGGTCTTCCCACTTAACTTCTTTTT
>CAYMIR010000009.1:0-21799 GCA_964390655.1 uncultured Marinovum sp. | reverse complement strand
CACATTGAAATTGCATATTGGCCATGGCTGGAAAAAATATTTATTTCTCCTGCTCAGCATCAGTTACACCATTCTATCGAAAATAAACATTTTAATAAAAATTATGGAGCAATGCTAGCGATCTGGGATTGGCTTTTCGGATCACTCCATTTTTCAGAAACTGGTAAGTCAATAAGGTTTGGTCTTCGTCCAAATGAAGCAAGTGCCACAAATATAATTAGTATCTACCTTAAGCCCTTTGTCGAAATATCTAATATTATTAAATACTTTTATACTACCTTGGTAAAATTGCTAAAATTAAATTTTCTCCGATAATAAATAGTCTAAATTCATTTTAGTTGAATTTTCAGAAATTATTATGTTTACTAATTTTTGTTGAGTAATTTAACTTAATAGTAGCGGATAAAGTTTATTTTAGTGAATGTTGTAACTTTGATAATAACTTTCCTCCGCCTCCAGTGGATTATAATCACTTATCGTGATGGACTCTGCAAATTTTCTGGCGCTGCTAACAAAGTAAGATGCAAATTTAGGAGCGACTAAGTTCGAAGCTAAAAGTAACGCATCTTCCAACTCTCCGTCTTGTGCAAAGCCAATAATATTGGCAAAGCAGCTTTCATCACCACCAATGCATTTACACTCCAGGTCGTGTTTCATTATTGGTCGACGGGAATATTTAACGCACAGCGTGAAAATTTCATCGAAAGCATCAATAGCTTGTCGAGTTTTTGTTATCCCTAAATCATAAGTAATGTTGGACCAAAACTTATTTTGTAGGTCATGATCCGCCTTGGCGCATTGTGACCAATATCTCAGAAATAAAATAGCATTTTGTTCTAACTGGTCCAATTCTGAAAGATATCCTACTGGAGCACCTCCACGATAAATTTGGTTTTTAATTTCGGAATTATCCATTTTTTTTCCAATAAAATTAAGGGTTTTCGAATTTATGATCCGACTTAGAATTCTTTTCATGGTGAACCGTTAAATTATATTCTTCTCTGTCTGATAGAAGTTCAATAATGCCTTGATCCAACTCGCTGCTAGTGTCGCAGTAAGATGTTAACAAAGCGCTTTTATCAAACGCTTGAATGTATTTCTTTTTAATCAAATCGCAGCTCGTGTTAATTATCTATTCTTAAATAAACCCTACTAAAACTGTCAAGAATAAACTTGACAAAAAAAGTAAGATTTATATTAAAGGTGAGCAGAGGGTGATGTAATGAAACATAATATCGTGTATGAAGACGTGAGGTTCGAACAGGTAAGTCTGTTAGACGAAGCGTGTAAAATATATCCCAATCTTTCAGAGGTTCGAAAAAAAAGCCCGAACAGTTACAAAGATTTTGAAAAAATGTATGAAGAAATGTGCAGAAAGCTTGCTCCAGAATGTAGGAGTTTGACACAGGCCTGTAGTATAGTGAATTCAATTTTTCGGTTACACGGAAGTGGAATTAATTATAGCGATAAGACTACAGGCAATGTATTTTTTCTGAAATTAAGTGAAACAACCGTTGATCGTTTATTGGACGAGGTTGAACAATTTAAACTTTGGGTGGATTGCATTTTACGAACTCAGCCGTAAGTTATCGAATTGGGTTTTTAGTGACTTAGGTAAATAATTTAAGGTTATCTGATTAAAGATCTTTCGCTTGCTGCCAAAGCCCTTCCATTTCCTCCAAAGATGTATCTTCTATTTTTTTGCCTTGCGACCGTATTGACTCCTCAACGAACTTGAATCGGTTTATGAATTTCCTGTTCGTTTGTTTAAGAGCTTCCTCTGGATCAACTTTAAGATGACGCCCTAAGTTTACAATTGAAAACATCAAATCACCAAATTCCTCACTTATCCTTTCTTGCGGCTCGGTTTTTTTTGCTTCGATTAATTCTTTGGTCTCTTCATCTATTTTATCGAGAACTTGAGAAATATTTGGCCAGTCAAACCCAACTCTAGCAGCTCTTTTCTGTAATTTAAGAGATCTTACTAATGCGGGGAGGTTTAGAGCCACGTCATCTAAAATTCCTGCCTGATTTTTTTTTAATCTTTCCTCTGCTTTAATTGACTCCCAATCTTTAACCTGCTGAGATGCTGTTTTGTTTCTATTCTCGTTGCCAAAAACATGAGGATGCCTTTGTATCATTTTTTCTGATATTTGGTTTACTACATCATTGAAATTAAAGCGGTCCTCTTCTTCTGCCATTTGCGTGTGATAAACAGTTTGAAGCAGTAAATCCCCTAATTCATTTTTTAGATCATCCCAGTTTTCACGTTCAATGGCATCGGCAACTTCATAGGCTTCTTCTATGGTGTAAGGAGCAATCGTGTTGAAATTCTGTTCAATATCCCAAGGGCATCCGTTTTCCGGATCTCTAAGAGCTCTCATTATTTCTAGTAATCGAGGCATTCCTTTTGAGGGATTATTAATTAGATTTTTATCAAAAGACATTGCAACGTCCCTTTTTCTCAGATTGAATGGTCAAACATCAAAATATACGAGCGAGTCATAGTTATGGCAATATTGAATAGCATAGCCGGTTTTGAGAAAGATATGGCAAAGTGGCGTCAACATTTGCATCAATATCCAGAGCTTGGCCGAGAATGTTATAAAACTGCTGAATATGTCAGTGAACGTTTAAAAGAATTTGGTATTACAGAAATTCGCACGGGATACGCTTCCAGTGGACTTGTGGCGATTATAGAGGGTAAGGCTCCTGGTCGGACTATTGGTTTAAGAGCTGATATGGATGCTCTGCCAATAACAGAAAATACTGGATTATCCTATTCTTCAAAAAATGAAGGCGTTATGCATGCCTGTGGACATGATGGACACACAGCTATGTTACTTGGAGCCGCACGTTATCTCTCCGAAACTAGAAATTTTTGTGGGCGCGTTGCGCTTATTTTCCAGCCTGATGAGGAAGCAACTGGTGGGGCGAAAGCTATGGTTGAAGAGGGTTTTATAGAGCAATTTCAGATAGATGAAGTCTACGCACTCCACAACATCCCTGGCCATGATGTAGGAGTAATGTACACGCGTTCTGGCCCGATAATGGCAGGTGCGGATAGCTTCAGTGTTGAAATCAAAGGGAAAGGTGGTCACGCTGCTTATCCACATGAAGTAAAGGATCCAATAGTTGCAGCCTTATCTATTGCACAGTCTTTTCAGACTATCGTTAGCCGAAACAATATTCCTAGCGATGACTTGGTTATTTCCATAACTCAAGTGCATAGCGGGAGTACAGATAATGTGATACCGGAAATAGCCTTTTTGAATGGAACAGTACGGACATTTGATTTGTCTGTTCAGGAAATGGTTATAAAACGCATGGAAAAAATTATTTCAGGGCTTGCCATGAGTTTCGAAGTTGATGCGAAACTTAATTATGAGAAAGGGTACCCACCTACCATAAATCATGAGGAAGCAACAAATTTCGCAATCGAGGTTGCTGAAGACGTCTGTGGACCTGAACAGGTATTAACTTCGGTAAGTAAAGAAATGGGTGCGGAAGATTTCAGCTACATGTTAGAAAAAAGACCAGGTGCGTATCTGTTTTTAGGAATTGGAGCAGGTGCTGGATTACATAATCCGAGTTACAACTTCAATGATGCCGCAGCGCCTGTTGGGGCCTCTTTTTTTGCTCGGTTAATTGAGAAAGCCCTTCCTTTAGGATAGACTACTTCACGAAAAAAAATTTTTTAAATAAAATTAGAGATTAAAAATGGTACTGAGCAACGCAAAAACTGAGATAGATCTCGCTTTTACAAGAAAAGAACTAAAGGGTTTATCATACGAGAATGCTTTCGGTGGTTCGACTTCATTTTTGCGTCGACGCTACACCAAAGACTTGAAAGATGTTGATATAGCGATAACTGGGGTGCCATTTGACCAGGCAGTAACAAATCGTCCAGGCGCCAGATTTGGTCCCAGAGCTATAAGGGAAGCATCAACTCTACAGACATTCGATCCGCCATACGGCTGGGATTTTGACCCTATGCAAGAGTTAAACATTATTGATTACGGTGACTTGGCTTTTGATTATGCAAAAGTGCAAGAGTTTCCTAACTTACTTGAGCGGCATATATCCAACATTTTGTCCAATAATGTTTCAACAATAGTTTTAGGGGGTGATCATTTTATAACATACCCAATCTTAAAGGCTTATTTTGATAAGATAGGGTCACCTTTATCTTTACTACAATTTGACGCGCATTCAGATACTTGGCCTGATGATGATGAAGACCGAATTGATCACGGGACGATGTTTTACAAGGCAGTCAAAAGTGGAATAATTGACCCTAAAAAATCGGTTCAAGTTGGTATTCGTACAACAAATGAAGATACCTTGGGCGTAAATATTATTGATGCTAGGGAAGTACACGAAAACGGCCCAGTTAAGGTTGCAAAAAAAATAAAATCAATTTTGGGAGATCAACCTACATACCTGACATTCGACATTGATTGTCTCGACCCGGCTTTTGCTCCCGGTACCGGTACACCAGTTTGGGGTGGGCTATCTTCCGGCCAGGCTGTAATTCTTCTTAGGGATATAGCAGGAATCAATATGATAGGTGGAGATGTTGTTGAGGTTTCGCCGAGTTATGACGCCTCTGGTGCTACAGCTATTGCTGGGGCGCATGCTGTTACGGAACTCTTATGCATTTGGGGTTCTAATTCAAAAAATAAGAGGGCTTGACCGAAGCTTCTTAAAAATCTTATCACCTCGCCATGGTCCCTTTACAAAAATTAGAACAAATTCACCAAAGATATGAATTCCTTGAGGCGCAAATGAGTGCTGGAATATCTGGTGAGGAAATTGCCAAACTCTCTAAAGAATACTCACAACTAAAACCAGTAGTTGAAAAGATCGAAGAATATAAATCGCTGCTTGCAGATTTTAAGGAAGCTGAGAATATGATGGCTGATCCTGATATGCGGCAACTTGCGGAGGAGGAACTACCTCTTTTAAAAGCGCGGATGCCCGAAGTTGAAAAACTGCTGCAGTTGGCCCTACTGCCTAAAGATGCTGCAGATGAAAGATCTGCAATGATCGAAATTCGACCAGGTACTGGTGGAGACGAAGCGGCTTTATTCGGTGCTGATCTTCTAAGAATGTATCAAAGATTTTCTGAAACGAGTGGTTGGACATTTGAAGTCATTGAAGAGCAGTTATCGGAATTAGGAGGAATAAAAGAGGTTGTTGTTCATGTAAAAGGAGATGGAGTTTTCGCCAAACTCAAATATGAAAGTGGTGTTCATCGAGTTCAACGAGTTCCTGAAACAGAAAGTGGAGGTAGAGTGCACACTTCTGCCGCAACTGTTGCTGTTCTTCCTGAAGCTGAAGATGTCGATATAAAAATTGACCAAAATGATCTTCGAATTGACACGATGCGCAGTTCTGGAGCAGGGGGGCAGCATGTAAATACTACTGACTCTGCTGTTAGGATAACTCACATACCTTCGGGAATTGTTGTAACAAGCTCTGAGAAATCTCAGCATAGAAATCGAGAAATTGCTATGCAGGTTTTAAAGACACGTCTTTATGATTTAGAGCGAAAGAGGGTTGATAATGAAAGGTCGGCTGATCGAAAATCACAAGTTGGATCGGGAGATAGATCAGAAAGAATTAGAACTTACAACTTTCCCCAGGGTCGTGTTACCGATCATCGAATTAATTTAACTTTGTATAAACTAGATCAGGTTATCCAGGGAGATCTGGGTGAAATGATTTCTGCACTGGTTGAATATGATCAAGCTGAAAAATTAGCTGAGATTGACAAGTGAAATTAAAAGAAGTTTTAGCTGATACTACAATTAAGTTGTCAAGATCAGGAATTGAAGGTGCGGCAAGGGATGCTAGGATACTGACCGCCTATGCTCTTGATACTCAAATTTCAGAATTGTCTATTATGACAAATGAGCAAGTATCGGAAAAATTAATATCCAAGCTTGAAAAACTAATACTCCGCAGAATTGATAGAGAGCCTATTTCAAAAATTTTAGGTAGAAGAGAGTTTTGGGGGCGGTCATTCTTTATTAATGAAAATGTTTTGGATCCACGTGGCGATACGGAGACACTAATAGATTTTGTAATAGAAAAACCGGTTAAATCGGTTTTAGACCTTGGTACAGGTTCTGGTGCAATTGCAGTTACTCTAGCTTGCGAATGGAAAGAGGTTCATGTGACGGCGATAGATATCTCGGAGGATGCACTCTCGCTGGCTAAATTAAACGCGGAAAAGTTTAATGTTCAAAGTAAAATCCATTTTTTAAAGTCTGATTGGTTTGAAGCCGTAAAAGGGCCATTTGATCTGATAATCTCGAATCCTCCTTATATTGGTTTGATAGAACGAGATGAAATATCTACTGAAGTTATTAAATATGATCCCGAAATCGCTTTATTTGCTGGTCATGATGGATTGAACGCCTATAAAAAGATAATTCCCAACTTAGTAAAATTTCTAAACCCAGATGGTTTTGTTGTGCTAGAAATAGGTGCATCTCAAAGTAATCAGGTTAAAAATATGATGAATGTAGTTGGTTTCATTGATACGCAAATAGTAAAAGACTTGTCAGGAAAAGACCGTTTGGTAGCAGCAAAATTTTCCTGATTGGTAAATTTTTATAGATTTTTTCTTTTTAGCCTTGTTTATTCATATAAGATTAGGTTACAACATGTTTGTAACGCGCTTACAGCTTTAGCTGCCGCGCAAAAAACAACAAGCCCACATCGCAAATAGTTACAATATTAAAAGCTCGCGATGAACAATATAGATTGATATAAGGCTCGAAAATTTAATGAGATCTCCTAAATCGCGCTCTCGGAGTAAGCAGAATAGAAATAATAACCGTTCTGTTGGTAACGTCTTAAACAGAGTTTTTGATAGTTCTGGACCAGAAGGTAAAGTTCGTGGAACACCCCAGCAGATTATTGACAAGTATAATCAATTGGCGCGAGACGCACAGCTTGCAAATGACCGCGTTGCTACTGAAAACTTTCAGCAGCACGCTGAGCACTATCTAAGGCTTCTTGCTCATGCTCAAAAAGAGCAGGACGCAAGGCGTGAGCAACAAGAAAAAGAAAATAGGGGCCGAAACGCTGATAGGGAGAGAAATAGAGTAGAAAACGGGCCCGATACATCTGCCGTAGACGTTTCGGTTTCGGAAAAAGACAGTAATTCTGCTCCAAGCACTAACGGCGGTAAATCCCATTATGAAATAAGGCAAGAAAGTAGTCAGTCGGGCATAGATAGCTCAGGCTCTGATGATATCGATCGGTCGATCAAGGCAAATAGGCGAAAAAGAAACACTAAAATTCAATCTGATGCTATTGATAACGATGATAATAAATCGACCGAGAACACTTCAAAAGAGGCTGCTGAGTAGTACTTAGCTTAATCTAAAATGATTGGCTAATAGACAAAACTCCTCAATTGTTAAGTTTTCGGCTCTCGCTGCTGGATCTATTTTTAAATCTGTAAGTATTTGTTCTGCATTTGGTTTTAAGCTTTTAAGCGATGATCTCAACATTTTTCTGCGCTGATTAAAAGCTGTCGCCACAACTTTTTCAAGATTACTTAAATCGGCTTCATAATTTGGTGATTTTAATGCCTCTATTTGAACCACTGCACTCGTCACTTTGGGGGACGGATAAAAAACTTCGGGGGTTAGTTTCATCTTTATGGAGGTTTTACATCGCCAGTTTGAAAGTACTGATAGCCTACCAAATGATTTTTCGCCTGATTTTGCTACTATTCGTTCTGCAACTTCGTTTTGAAACATGAGTGTTAAACTGTGCCAAAAAGGTGGCCAGTCTTTGGCAGTCAACCATTCAATTAAAAGTTTTGTTCCGATATTATAAGGAAGATTTGCAACAACTTTTACTGGTTTCGTAAAATACTTTTCTTGCTGTATCTCACTGGCATCCCCTTCTATTATTTGTAATCGCTCAGGGTAATGGTTTTGAATTTCTCTCAAAGCTGATATGCATCGTTCGTCTTTTTCGATGGCTACAATTCTGTGGGCTCCTTCTGAAAGAAGTCCTCTTGTTAAGCCGCCTGGACCGGGCCCAATCTCCAAAATCTCAAAATTTGTTAAATCTCCTGCTAGCCTAGCTATTTTTGAAGTAAGGTTTAAGTCGAAAATAAAATTTTGGCCTAAAGATTTTTTTGCGTTGAGATCATACTTTTCAATGACCTGTCTTATAGGCTGAAGTTTATTGATCCTTTTGTTCCTTTTTTGACAAATTCCAAGCCAATTTTATAGCTTCTATAGTCGAAGTAGGGTTGGCCAAATTTTTACCTGCTATATCGAAAGCTGTTCCATGATCAGGTGAGGTTCTTATGAAGCTCAGCCCAATTGTTAAATTAACACTAGTATGAAAATCTAGAGTTTTTATTGGTATTAATGCTTGGTCATGATACATACAGATCGCAGCGTCAAATTTACGTCTTTTTTTTCCGTAAAACATAGTATCAGCAGAGATTGGGCCTTTCAAATTATATCCCTTTGCGCGAAGTTCCTCTATAACTGGAATTATAAATTTTTGCTCTTCATCTCCAATAGTTCCGTCCTCTCCAGCATGAGGATTCAGTCCTGAAATCCAAATGCTCGGATTTGAAATCGAAAACCTATTGGTAAGTTCCCGATGTGTAGTTTTAATTGTTTTCTCAATTAATTCTGCATTCAAATACTTAGTTATATCTTTGACAGGAATGTGAATAGTAGCGGGGACTACTCTTAAATATTTATTAATTAGCATCATCCCATATGTATCTCTTCCGTCCAGTTGAGCTAAATATTCCGTATGCCCAGGAAAAGAAAAATTTGCTCCATTTTTGAGGGTTGATTTACTTATCGGCATTGTGCAAATGGCGGAACATTCTCCATTTTTTACAAATTGAACTCCGTGTTCTATTGCTTTAATCGTCGCTTCAGCGTTTTTTGGGTTTGGTTCACCCGGAACTCGATGTTCAAAAAACTTGTGCCGAATGACTGTCAGGCAATTTGTTTTAATTTCAGAAGAGCGCGGTGGATGATCAAGAGTTTTTATATTTATATTTTTTGGGACAAAACTGGGGTCAATAATAATGCACATTGGAATTTCGTCTCTTAGGGCTTTCCAAGCCGAAACGGCCACCTCGGGCCCGACGCCAGCAGGATCTCCGCAAGTAATTACTATTGGTTTATAATTGTCGTTCATTTGAAGACTATTCGAGCTTCTTGGCGTAAATTTTCAAGGTAAGAATTTGCTAAATTAAATAGTCTTTTATTTGCAAGTCTGCGACTAATATCGCTAATATCACTTTTTGATAAGTTCTCTTTCTGGGTACGTCTACAGACCATAAGGACTTTTGACGTAAAGTTGTCATTATCTTGAATAATGAATTCATTTTCATCTAATTCAGATAAGATATTTTTAAGCTCTTTTGAAAGTAAATTTTCCTTTACATTGTTGCGCGATATTTCGGCTTGCTGGATGCTATTCGAAAACGTGTATAAGTCGTCGCACATTAAAACATTACTTATCAAAGTATCATTTGTTTTCTTGTTTTTTTTGAAAATAAATTCGATGTAATTAACAAATTTTGAATTTGATTGACTATATTTACTTTCTCTTACGTCCCGTAATTGAAAAATAGCAATACCTCCAGGAATAGGAAGTGGTTCAGAGACTTCTCCTTTCGAAAGTCCTGAGATCAAAGGTTTCACAACAGCGGGAAGGTCTGATAAATTTTGCCATTTTACTTTTCCACCAACATCTCTTGTTGGGGCAACAGAATATTTAGACGCAGCTTCAGAAAACTTTTTCAAAGATTTTGTTCTTCTTAGAGTTTCTATTCTTTGGTTAGCTTCTTCCTCAAAACCTAACTGGACTGGAATAATAATTTCAGTTAATAAAACTTGGATTTCTGACCTGGAAGCAGAATAATTTATAAGATCATTATTTGCCATGGAAGAAGCAATTTCAGGAGCAAATTTTCGACTCACAGTTTCGAGCCATAAAATTGGGATCTGTGCGTAACTTTCCCAGGTTATTCTATCTACCCCTGCTTTTTTTAGGCGTTTAGCAAATTCATCTATGGTTAGATTTCCACGCTGAGCAAACATTTCCATTTCGATTTTTACTGCTGCGGGATTTGCTTCTACGCCGAATTTTTCAGCAGCCCTTAATTTTAAACGGTCATTTATAAGCGATTTTTCTGCTTCTTTTTTATGGTTACCTGGAAAATTTAATAGCTCAAAGAACAAAGCTCTTTGATCTATCTCATACTGTGTGATTGGCATGTCGTCCACTTGGATAGCAGGCGCAAAAGTATCGTTGGCATATACAAAATTTGCAAAAAGGATCATCGCAACTAAGATTGGTGTCGCATTTTTATATTTCATTTCATCCGTCTTCCATATGTAAGATTAATGCTAAAGCTATCAAAATGCTGGAAATAGATGGTACCCACGTCCCGGCAATAAGATTCAGTTGACCACTTTCTGCCAAAATTTGTGCGAAATTTCTTACATAATACAAACTGAACCCTAGCATGATCGAGGCAATTATTGCTAGGCTTTTTCTGTTTCCAATAAAATTTTTCATTGTAAAAGCGCAGCCTACTAAAGTCATAGCAATCAAAAATAAAGGATGAGACAGTTCTGAATGAAATCTTACCTCATATCTAAGTACAGAAAACCCTGCACCTTTTAATTGTGCTATATGAGATCTTAGATCCCAAATAGAAATATTGGATGGGTCACTTATGCGCTCTCTTATCTCCTCTTTTGTGAGGTTAGAAGAGATTATTAATTTGTCCTTGAAAAGAGCGTTCTTTTCGGAACTTAGATCTCTTTTAAGAGGCCAAATCTTTACATTTTTAAGATACCAACTCTTATCAAGAATTGTTGCTTGCTCTGCTTTTAATCTCCGAACAGCCGACCCATCCTCAGAAAATGAAATAATTGTCAAATTATATAGAATAGACCCATCGTAATTTGCTCCGCTAGCTCTAATAACAGACTGTTCTAAATCATCTCCCTGCCGCAGCCAAAGCCCTTCTGCTCCAATTGAAAAGGCTGCTTTTTCCCCTTTTATGTAGGTTTCTTTATTATTCAAGTAAGATTTGCTAGTTGTTGCAACCAAAGGGTTAAGTATTCCCAAAAATAAAAATCCAAAAATTCCACTTACTAGTATCGGTGAGAATATTGCTCCATAAACGGACCTACCAGCACCTCGAACGATAATAAGTTCGCTCGTTCTGCTCATTGATATGAAAAAGATGAGAGATGAAATTAACATTGTTAGATCAATTACTTCATAGATACTTTTTGGTAAATTTAAAAAAGTTAAATGGAGAATACCGAAAAGATCTGTGTAATAAGAAAACCGTCTAGAGTGTTCAATAAGATCAATTAAAATCAATAATAAAGATATCAGAAAAAATGTAGTTAACATCACTTTAAAATATTTCAGAGCAAAATACATATGTAGTGTCATAGCGACGCTCGATATTTTAAGCGGTAATCTGACGCGGAAATATTCAAAAATAATAGAGATGAAGTAATACCGATAAAACTAGGAAAATATATAACGGGCCAAAGTAAAAAGTTTTGTAAGGAAAGTTTTGTTGTGTAGCTTTCGGTAATTTTTATTAAAACTATTATAGACAAGGCCAAAGCTATTTGTTTTCCAAAGCCAAACTTACTGTGATTTCCGATTAAAAGTGATGAAAACCCTAATACCGCTGCTACGAAGCAAAACATTGCTCTATGGAGCCTGTTATGCAGTTCAAATACTATTGAACTCCTCGAAGCTTTAGTTGCTGTAGCGACCTCTTGCCAGTTTTTAATTAATAACCAGGTTGAAACGTGAGATAGGTAAGCAGTATTATTTTCGCTTTTTTTGATGGCATCTGATAAATCAATTGCAACACTTTTGAATTCAGTCGTTGATATATCTTCACTTGACGTACCAAAAGTTTGTATCAAACCATTTTCCATATATAAGACTGTTTTTGTTTCGTCTTTTGCCAGAAAAGCACGGGTTGCAGTATAGGTTAGAATTTCATCTTTGTTTCTTCTGTCATGAAGAAAAACGTTTAAAAGAGTTCCATTACTCTCAATACCTTTAATATAAAAAGTCACACCTCGGAAAGGATGAATAAATTTGCCTTCTTTCAACAATCTCGCGGATACCGAAGAATCAAGTTCTATTTGCTTCTCATGGAGTATTTTGGCGGTATAAGGGACTACAAAAGTTGTAAAAAATCCAAGTATTAGCATACAAATAAACCCGAAAATAAAATAAGGTTTATTTATCCTCCACGGGCTTAGACCTGCTGACTGTAGTACAGTAAGTTCAGAATCGCTTTTTAAGCGGTTTGTTACAAAAATGACGGATGCAAAGCATGCTAGAGGGAAAACAATTGTTGTTGTGGATGGTAAACTAAGTAAGGCAAATTGAAAAAGTATGGATGATGAATGGCCATCAGAAATTAATCGATCGAATAAGCCTATCGCTCTATTTATCCAAAAAATCATTGTAAACACGAATAAAAAGAAAACAAAATTTAATGATAATTGTTTAAATATGTACTGGTCTAGCTTCTGCACGGATAAAATACCATCTATCAATAGTTCTGAAGGATTTATATTATTTAATCAATTCTGAAAACTCATTAATTATTGTATGGTATCTTCTTTGTGTTGATACACTGGAATATTCTTTGAATTGAGATTATCTGCATCTAAACAATTGATTGGAGAAACTATGAAAACATCTGTTGATGTAAATCTGGAAAAGTACGACCTTGAGTTGCTTGAAAAGGATTATGATCGGATTTCAATCTTTATTGAGGATGGGGAAAAATTAGATAGCATTAGTAGTCACGTCAACAAATTAACCAATGGTACAATTTTTAAGGCTATAAGTTCAAATGAATTCGAAAAAAAATCTTGTGGTGAAGTTTTAACGCTTTCTTTCCCTAGTGAGCTTCAAGTAAAACATCTAGATTTAGTGAAATGGTCAAAGTCAGTTAAACCTTCGGATGCAAGAAAAAGCGGTGTAAACTTAGCTAAGAAATCAAACAATAGCAAAATTTTGGTATGTGCCAGTACGCAGAAGTTTTTGGATGAATTTATACAGGGTTATCTTTTGCGCCGATACGAATTTACAGATTACAAAACTATTGAAGATCAAAGCGTCGCATCAGTAACACTGATGCTGAAGAACCCAAAAGAATTTGGCAAAATATTACAACAAATCAAGGCTATAGTCGATGGAGTGTTTTTTACAAGGAATTTGGTAAATGAACCTGCTAATATTTTAAATACAGTCGAATTTTCAAATAGGTTAAAAGAGTTGTCTGCTCTGGGTCTTGAGGTCGAGATCTTAGAAGAAAAAAAATTGGAGGAGTTAGGCATGAATGCACTCCTCGGGGTCGGACAAGGATCAGCCAACCCAAGTAAAGTAGTTGTAATGTCCTGGAAGGGCTCGTCTGAGAATATTAAACCGTTAGCTATTGTAGGTAAGGGTGTTGTTTTTGACACAGGAGGTATTTCGCTTAAGCCAGCAGGTGGTATGGAAGATATGACAATGGATATGGGTGGCGCTGGAGTTGTCGCTGGAACGATGCTGGCTTTGGCTAAGCGAAAAGCTAAAGCAAATGTTGTAGGCTTGGTTGGTTTAGTAGAAAATATGCCGTCAAGTACCGCTCAAAGGCCAGGCGATATTGTGAAATCGATGAAAGGTGACACTATTGAAGTTATAAATACGGACGCTGAAGGGCGATTAGTGCTCAGTGATCTTCTGTGGTATACACAAGAAAGATTCAAACCTGTCAGTATCATTGATCTGGCAACATTGACGGGCGCGATTATAGTTGCATTAGGATATGAAAATGCTGGGGTTTTTTCTAATGACGACAAATTTTGCAATTCTTTCTTAAAAGTTGCTAATCAAGAAAACGAAGGGGCTTGGCGTATGCCTCTTAGCCCTAAGTATGATAAAAAACTTAAATCGAGATTGGCAGATATGAAAAATGTTGGTGGGCGTGATGCCGGTGCAATAACGGCAGCACAATTTATACAAAGATTCATTAAGAAAGATATGCCTTGGATACACATTGATATTGCTGGGGCGGCACACACCAAATCCGAAAGCACGTATGCACCTGCAGGAGCAACAGGCTGGGGGGTTATGAGTTTAAATCGTTTGGTAAGTGAGAAGTTTGAAATTAATAAATGAGTGAAGTATTTTTTTATCATTTAACCCAAACACGGCTTGAGGCTACTCTTCCCAAAATATTAGAGCGTGCTTTGGCGGCTGACTGGTCGGTAGAGTTAAGAGTCGGGATGAAAGCCGATGTGGAACTGATTAGCGACGCAATTTGGAAAGGCCCAGACGATAGTTTTTTACCACATTGTTCTGAGGATAATGATAAATTACATGATTATCCGATAGTTCTAAGTAAATCTTGTTTATCTGAGGTAAGAGATTGTCTTATAGTTGTTGATCAGGCTGAATTAAAGGAAAATGAAATTAAGAAATTTAAGAGAGTATGTTTGCTTTTTGACTCAAAAAATGAGCTTGAGTTAACGCATGCACGAGAAACTTGGAAAAGTCTTTCAAATGCTGGTTTGAAGACGAGTTATTGGGCAGAAAACAATGGGAGATGGACTAAAAAAGATTAGTAGCTAAATTTCAAATATCTATTATCATTATATTCTTACCAAGTTCCAGTTTCCTAAGTCTGCTAAGAAAACTCATGCCCAATAATGATTTTTCCATATCTTTCTGACTTATAAATGCTTTAAAATTTGAAAAGTTTTTAAATCCTAAGCTAACTTTATCGAATACAACTGGAAATATTAGAATCTCTCCATTTGCGGTCTGAGCTAATTGCGAAAAATTAAGGTTGTCGACGTTAAATCCGAGTTTTTCACCGTCTTTTTTTGATAAAATCATTGCTGTTGCCCCAGTATCAATAAGAAAATCTATTGGCTTGTTGTTAATACTAAGTGTTACGTAAAAATGACCATCTGTTGCTGTTGTTAAAGTAAGCTTCTTCAGATCTTTATCAAAACTATTCAGGCTGAATTTTTCGTTACGATAGTTTTCCCAAGCCAAAGCCACAACGATGAACAATATGAAAACTATAAACCAAATTAGCCCAAACTTAACAAATTTCCTCAGTGAGTTTTTCCAACTAAAGAAGGAAAATATTAGAATTGCGCCTAAAATAGCGAGATAAATCAAGTTTCCGGTATTGTCTGTGTTCACTTTTGAGTTGCGCTTTCCATTCTTTCTTGAGCCTGGATCCAAAGATCCTCTGCTCGTTTTATTGCTTCATTAATTTCGGAAAGTTTTTTATTCCATTTTTCTAATTCTTTAAGTTGTCCATCTGAGTAAAGGGCTTGATTTGAAAGGATATCAGCTACCTTTTTTTTCATATTTTGGAGCTTCTGTAATCTATCTTCACATTTTTTGACTTCGGATTTGTAAGCAAGAACTTTCTTTTGAAATTCTTTCTTATCACCTGAGTTTTTGGGAGTTTTCAAATTTTTTCTGGATTTGTTTAATAAAATATCAGAGCGGTAAGTTTCAAGATCTTCCTCATATGGACATACAGTCCCGTTATTCACTAACCATAATTTATCAGAAACTAACGATAGCAAGTGAAAATCGTGGCTCACTAAAATAACAGCCCCGGAAAATTTAGTCAGAGCTTCAATTAGTGCCTCGCGGCTTTCTATATCAAGATGATTTGTTGGTTCGTCTAATATTAATAGATGTGGGTTGTCTATCGTTGCCAACAACAGTAACAAACGGGCCTTTTGCCCGCCTGACATCGCAGACACCTTTAATTCTGATTGATCAGAGCCAATCCCAAAACCACCCAGGATTTTTTTTCTTTCTGATACACTTTTACTTGGTCTAGCTCGTGATAAATGTTCGAAGGGTGTTTCACCTTTTATTAATTCATCTGTTTGGTGTTGGGAAAAATACCCTATCCGTAGTTGCGATGACTTAATAAGAGAACCACTCAATAGAGGAACTCGATTAGCCAATAACTTTGATAATGTTGATTTCCCTTCACCATTTTTTCCAAGTAATGCTATCTTATCATCGTAGTCTATGCGCAAGTTGAGTTTGGAAAGGATAGGTTTATTATTATAGCCAGTTGAGCCGTCCTCGATTGACACCAAGGGTGAAGCTAACTCTTCAGGAGCTGGAAATAGGATTTTTTTTAATGCTCTTTCTTTTGGTAAAGAAATTGTCTTTAACTTGCCGAGAGCTTTTAATCTTGACTGCGCTTGCTTAGCTTTTTTGGCTTTATACCGAAATCTATCCACAAAAGATTGTAAGTGTTGTCGAGTTTTGTTTTGTTTTTTTATTTCTGAAAGTTTGCTTTCAAGTTGCGCCATTCTGGTTTCGGCAAATTTTTCATAATTTCCCGAATAATATGTCAAATTCTTATCTTCAAGGTGAAGAATGGAATTTACGCAATTATTTAAAAGGTTTCTATCATGACTAATAACAAGAACCGTATGTGGATATGAGACTAAGTAGTTTTCAAGCCAAATCGTACCCTCTAAATCAAGATAATTAGTTGGCTCATCAAGCAAAAGTAAATCTGGTTGACTAAATAAAATGGCAGCTAAAGATATTCTCATTCGCCAACCGCCAGAAAACGACTTACACAGACGATTATTATCCTCTTCATCAAAACCTAACCCTTTTAAAATTGTAGATGCTCTCGCTTCAGCAGACCAAGCTCCTATGTCTTCAAGTCTGAGCTGTATTTCAGAAATTCTCTCTGGATTTTGTTCGATTTCACTTTGTTTTAATAATGCTTTCCGTTCCTCGTCCGCTGCCAAAATTGTTTCTAATACAGATAAATCATTTTCAGAAACTTCTTGTTTGACATCGCCAATATTTGCATTTTTTGGTATAATAATTTGTCCGCTTTCTAATTCCAGGTCTCCTTTTATCAATCGAAACAAAGTTGTTTTTCCAGTGCCATTTCTACCAACAACACCAATTTTATGACCTGTTGGAATAGTAATATTCCCTGTGTTTAAGAGTTTTCGACCACCAATGCTAAATGAAATATTTTCTATTTTGATCATTGTGACTGAGTAACAGCGAAAAAATCTTTTTGAAAGAAAAACGGGCTAAAAATTGTAATTTTAAGTATTAAAGATAATGCGTCTTTTAAATTTAGTTTACCCGTGTTAGTGGCTCCAATTATAGTATTCAAATTGATAAAAAAATTGTTGATAAAGAGGAATTTTAGATGGGTTTGGAACGAACATTCAGTATTATTAAACCTGATGCAACACGCCGCAATCTTACAGGAAAAATAAATGCAAAGTTTGAAGAGGCAGGTCTTAGGGTTATTGCCCAGAAACGTATTCATATGACAAAGGAACAGGCTGGAAAGTTTTATGAAGTCCATTCTGAACGCCCATTTTATGATGAATTATGTGATTTTATGTCGTCGGAACCCGTCATAGTGCAGGTACTTGAGGGCGAAAGCGCCATCTCTAAGAACAGAGAAGTTATGGGCGCAACGAACCCCGCAGATGCGGCCCCAGGCACTATTAGGGCAGATTTTGCGGAAAGTATGGGCGAAAACTCAGTGCATGGTTCTGATGCCCCTGAAACCGCTGCTATCGAGATTGCCTACTTTTTTTCTGGAATAGAATTAGTTGGATAGTTCTAGTTACTGCCAATTAGCGCCAATCTAACTATTTTGAATTTAATATCGGGTTTGATTAGTTTTGAACCCGATCTTTTTTATCTTTTTCCAAAGAAAGATCACTTGCAAATTCACAAACGCTTCGAAATGTTTCTGCAAATTTACTATCTTCTAAAGTCAGAGAAATTCTAACATGTCCTGATGCAGCTTGTCCAAAGCTTTCCCCCGGCATTACCGCGATTTTTTTAACGTTTAAAAGCTTGCTAGCGAAACTTAGGCCGCTCATCCCTGTAGTTCGAACATTGAGCATTAAATACATAGCGCCTTGGGGTGGAATATGACCCAAATTGGGGAAGTCTTTCAAAATATCTAGTGCAAGCTTTCTTCTGCGATTGAAAGGTTTAGATATTTTTTCTTCGAACTCTTTTCCCTGTTCTAAAGCGAAAATGCCAGCGTGTTGTATGAAGCCAGGAACGCCGTAAGTCATATTTGTCGCTAAATCTATTGTCTTGGATATTATTTTCTCGGGACCTATCAGCCATCCTAAACGAGATCCTGTCATTGCATGACTCTTGGAAAGAGACCCAACTACGAGAGTTCTTTCCGCCATATCCTTTATCTCACGAGGTGAAATATGTTTGCCAGCCCATATTTGTGTATCGTAAACTTCATCTGAAATAACCCAAAGATTGTTTTTCTTTGCTACTTCACAAATATTTTGGATAGTAGCTTTATTGTACACCATGCCCGTTGGGTTGTTAGGTGAGTTTATTAATAATGATTTTGTTCTTTGAGTTGAGCTATCTAATTGATTAAAAGTAGGCTGAAAATAATTTTCCGCTTTTGTTATTATTCTTCTTTCCCGCGCTCCAGCAGATCTAATCGTCGTAGGGTAGGTTGCGTAGTAAGGGTCTATATAGGCCGCTATGTCACCCTCATCCAAGACTGCCATGTGAGCAGCGAATAGAGCAGATTGCCCTCCTGGTGTTACAATGACATTCTCTGAAGTCGTTTTAATTCCAGTTTTCTTTTCAGTTCGATGGGCGATTAAGGCTCTTAATTCCTCAAGGCCAGGGACTGGGGCATATCCAGTCTGCCCATTTATGGCAGCCTTATGCATTGATTTGAGTATGCTGGTATGGGTTCCGATATCATGTTCGCCAATACTGAGCTCTACAACATTAATACCAGTTGCCATCATCTTTCTGGCTTTATAAAAAATTTCCCAACCGTCAGAACCGCCATTAGTTATATTTTCTACACGATTGGAAGGTTTCATTCTATTATTCCGAAAAGAAATTTTCAGTATTACGGTCGATTATTTCATGTAATGTCAAATCGGAAATGAATAATTTTCGTAAATTTATTAATCTTGCTGCATCTTTTTTTGATACCAAAGTGATTTGTCATTTCCAAAGACATTTGTTCTTGCTATTGCGATTACGTCTTATTTCAATAAATGCAAGTGAATGATAAAAATTAAACTGCATAATACGCTTACAAGAAAAAAGCAGATTTTTGTTCCTTTAGATGAAAATAATGTCAGGCTCTACCTGTGCGGCCCTACAGTATATGATCGCGCTCATCTTGGAAATGCCCGTAATGTAATAATGTTTGACGTTTTATACCGGCTTTTGATCGAAATTTACGGAATTGATAGCATAACCTACGTAAGAAATTTCACTGATATTGATGACAAAATTAACAATAAGTCTTTAGAGAGTGGTAGGCCAATAGATACTATAACTTCTGAAACCATTAAATGGTATTTGGAAGATATGGCAGCTTTGGGAAACTTAGAACCTAACTTAATGCCGAGAGCAACAAATTATATCCCTCAGATGATTACTTACATTGAGCTTTTAATAAAGGGAGGTTTTGCATACTCGGCTGAAGGCCATGTCCTTTTCTCGGTTTCAAATTACAAAAATTATGGAAGACTGTCGGGACGAAGTGTAGAGGATATGATTGCTGGTGCTCGAGTGGAGGTTGCCTCATATAAGCGCAACCCTATGGATTTTGTATTATGGAAACCCTCTGAAAAAGATTTGCCAGGTTGGGACAGTCCTTGGGGTAGGGGACGACCAGGTTGGCACATAGAGTGTTCGGCTATGGCCCATGATTTACTTGGTGCCACTTTTGATATTCATGGCGGTGGTAACGATTTACAGTTTCCACATCATGAAAATGAGATAGCTCAAAGTTGTTGTGCATATCCTGAAAGTGAATTTGCGCGTTATTGGTTACATAACGAAATGCTTCAAGTTGATGGAAAAAAAATGTCTAAATCTCTTGGCAACTTTTTTACGGTTCGCGATTTGCTTGATCAGGGGTATCCTGGTGAAGTGATCAGGTTTGTGTTTCTCTCGACCCATTATAGCAAACCAATGGATTGGAATAACTCGAAAGCCTTAGAGGCCAAAAACATTCTGAGAAAATGGCGGGGATTATTGAAAAATAATTTTGAAATTGTCCCAGTACCAGAGGAAGCTATTAGAACTTTATCTGACGACTTGAATACTGCTGGCGTTATTTCGTTACTTCATAATTATGTAAGTAATGGGGAAATAGGGAAGCTCAAAGCTGGTGCTAATTTTTTGGGTATTTTAACAGAGGAATTTAATGGCTGGTGTGCAGATGTCGATATGAGCTCTTTGGAAGAACTCTTTACAGATCTTAGAAAAAGAGCCATTGAAAGTAAAAATTTTGAAAATATTGATGTGTTGAGGTCTAAACTAACAAATGCAGGGGTAGATGTCCAAATTGGAAAATCTAATGTTACTCTAGTACCAAACGCGAGTTTCAATCTTCAAGAAGTGAACAAAATCATTAGACTTTATAGTTTAAATTAGGTCTCAAATGCAGAAAGAACGATTATATATTTACGATACGACTTTGCGTGACGGACAACAAACCCAAGGCGTTCAGTTTTCCATAGATGAAAAAATGGCCATTACCCGTTCACTAGATGGTTTGGGTGTTGATTATATTGAGGGCGGCTGGCCAGGCGCTAATCCTGTCGACAGCGAATTGTTTGAACGGAAAGAGACAACGAAAGCAATTTTTACGGCCTTTGGAATGACAAAGAGATCCGGTCGATCAGCGGCCAATGACGAAACCCTTTCCGCTGTACTTAATTCAGGAACATCTGCTGTTTGTTTGGTAGGTAAATCTCATGATTTTCATGTTGAAAAAGCTTTGGGTATCTCTCTTGATGAAAATTTAATCAATATTTCTAAATCAATTAGGCATTTGGTTGATAACAATAGAGAGGTTATTTTTGATGCAGAGCATTTTTTTGATGGGTTCAAGGATAATCCTGGTTATGCGGTCCAAACTTTAAAGTCAGCTTTAGATGCCGGAGCGAAATGGGTTGTTTTATGTGACACAAATGGTGGCTCTCTTCCAAACGAAATAAGAAAAATAGTTGAGGATGTTATAAACTATGGGATCGTTGGTAATTGTTTGGGCATTCATGCCCACAACGATACTGAAAATGCAGTGGCGAATACATTAGCAGCGATTGATGCTGGCGTTCGTCAGGTACAAGGCACGTTAAATGGTTTAGGAGAACGGTGTGGAAATGCAAACCTAACTTCTATCATCCCAACTTTATTGCTAAAGCAGCCTTACAAAGAAAGATTTGAGACAGGGATATCAATGAGCTCGCTATCGAGACTGACCCGAATTTCTCGCCAATTAGATGACATAATAAATAGGATCCCTTTAAAACAAGCTCCTTATGTTGGGGCTTCTGCGTTTGCACACAAAGCGGGTCTTCATGCCTCTGCTATCATTAAAGATCCCACTACATATGAACATATAGAACCTTCTTTGACTGGAAATAGTAGAATAATCCCTGTTTCTAACCAAGCGGGGCAGTCTAACTTAGTTAGCCGACTAAAAGAAGCAGGTCTCAGTGTTAAAAAGAATAATCCGGCTATTGCCCGAATTCTTGAAATTGTAAAAGAGCGGGAGGCTGTTGGTTATTCATTTGATACTGCACAGGCAAGCTTTGAACTTTTAGCCCGTCGTGAGCTGGGCGAGTTACCAACTTTTTTTGAAGTCAAAAGATACCGAGTGACTGTAGAAAGACGCA
This sequence comes from uncultured Marinovum sp., assembly GCA_964390655.1. Taxonomy (GTDB): domain Bacteria; phylum Pseudomonadota; class Alphaproteobacteria; order Rhodobacterales; family Rhodobacteraceae; genus Salinivivens. The sequence goes on along the minus strand of CAYMIR010000009.1, from coordinate 11 downwards.
AAAACAAGTAT
>CAYMIR010000008.1:0-24203 GCA_964390655.1 uncultured Marinovum sp. | reverse complement strand
CATCTCGACAGCCAGGCTTCTTAATTCCTTCAATTCGTGATGGATTAGCTAACGCTACATCTATAGACGGATTGGCCTTAATCCAAGCTTCTTGGGCCCGCATGTGTGAAGGAACGCGTGAAGATGGCACAGTCATTGAACCAAATGATCCTTTTTGGGACGAACTGCAAGCAAATGCCAAAGCCGCACGTAGTAACCCAAGCGTATGGCTTGAAATGAACCAAATATATGGAAACCTAGCTAGAGAGCCACAATTTGCTAACAGCTTTAAGTTTTGGTTTGACGTTATATGGGACCAAGGGCTAGACAAAGCGATCAAAATCTACCTAGAAGTCTAAATTGATCCACTTATATAAGACTGATATATGCAGTCGTAAATTTTAGGAAAATAACATGATCCTTTGTTGCGGAGAATCTTTAATAGACATGATCCCGGAGCAAACAAGCAAGGGAACAAGTGGTTTTGTTCCGTACCCAGGGGGCGCTATTTTCAATACGGCCATTGGCATAGGCCGGCTAGAATGTCCTGTAGGATTAATGAGTGGCATTTCTACTGATATTTTTGGTCAACAACTTATGGCTGAATTAAGTGCAAGCAATGTAGATACCAGCAATGTCATACTCTCGGATCGCCCAACAACGTTAGCTTTTGTTCAATTGACTGATGGTCAGGCATCTTATTTATTTTATGACGAAAATTCAGCAGGCCGGATGATAGCCGTTGAGGATATGCCGCACGAATTGAAAAGTATTGCAGCTTTTTTGTTTGGTGGCATCAGTCTACACTGTGACCCTGGAGCAGAAGCCTATGTGCGATTTGCCGAAACTCATGCTAATGACGCGGTCGTTATGGTTGATCCCAATATTCGTCCAAGCTTTATTTCAAATGAAATACTCTTCCGAGACCATATGGAACGGATACTCAGATTAGCTGACATAGTGAAGGTTTCTAGCGAGGATTTAAACTGGTTCTTTCCAGGTTCAGAAAACGTGGAAACAAAAATTGCTAAGTTGCGGAAACTCGGGCCTGCCATTGTTATTTTAACCAGCGGTAGTTCTGGCGTAAAAGCATGGAAGCCTGAGGAAGATCCAATCTTTGTTGACAGTCTTGAAGTAGATGTTGTCGACACCGTTGGCGCAGGTGATAGCTTCAACGCTGGATTTCTTACAAGTCTCTCCAAAGCAGGACTTCTAAATAAAGCTACTATTAAGTTGATTTTAGAAAGTGATATTGTAGCCGCTTTGAATTTTGGTGTCCTCACCGCTGCTAAAACTGTTGGCCGTGCGGGCGCAAATCCACCTTGGAGAGATGAACTTTAAGAATTTGGCTGCTGCTGGGTAATATTGATGAAATAGGTTTTGGCTATATGGACAAAACAGAACATTATTAATACCTACTCACCAGACCCATTAGCAAAAACTCTGTGATTTGTTACAGCTCCACACAAAGTGTGGCTATTTTGAAGTAAGAAATTTAATTTCTGATCTTTTTTTCTAATGAAGAGATGAAGCGTAACCTTGCTGCGGGCAAATGTTCCATTCCAAATGCAGCCAAGACTTTCCTTTCGAGAAAAAATTGAGAAACTTTGAGGCCATCTAAAATATCCTCGAGCGAATTCCCTTGGCCGCTAGCTGCGATCGGGAAAGGCAATAATTTAGATGACCACTCACCGGCTCCAGCTTGAGATACGGCCCGCCCTGATTTAGGCGAAATAAATTTTAGGTCCGCTGTAGAACCAGTAACAGCGCATTTTTCTAAATCCAATCCGAAACCAAGAGTTGCCAGAAACTCTAATTCCCACTTGAAATAACCAAGCGCCCAAATATCGGGAAATTGCAGCAGGTCAAAAAGATTTTCTGAACTCTCATAAAACTGTTTGTAAACCTGTCCCACCGGGAAAAACCTGTTGATCAATGTTGTAGATGATAACATGCCAGCCAAGAGCAGGCGGTCATTCATTACATTGGCAGTTCTGGATCTAATTAGTTCAACTTGAAAAGAGCCCAGATGCTCCTCCAATCGAGCCTTCCATGTTAAATCTAATTGTGCACCAATCTGTAATATAGGCTTGAGCTTTTTTGACTGCCCTCCCCTTACAACACCGCTAGATTTTCCATGATCAGGTGTAAAAACATCAATGATTAGGGACGTCTCTCCAAATGGCCTTGTTGCCAGTAGAATTCCTTTATCACGCCATTCCATGGAAACTTCCTGAAAATTTAAAATTGCATGTTACTTTATATACCATCAAGAAACGGATCACCTTGGCGTGACTCTATTTCAATAACCCAAAGATCCCTATCCCTAGAGAGTTGCCTAGATAATAATTCATCTAATTCCTTTTCGTCTCCACTTTGAAATTTTGACCACTGGCTTATGTTTTTTTCCAAAGAGAAAGATCTTTCAAATAAAATTGCGTCGCCATTTAATTTGTTCACTTTTACAATAATAGCGCCAGCCGTATCATCTCCATGCGAAACTACGAAAGCTGGTACTCCCATCAAATTTAGTCTTTTTATATAAGCTTGAACCCAAAATGAACTAGTCAGTCGAGTCATGCGTTGCCGTCTCTGAAGTCCAGACCCATTTCTGAGTAGCGCTCTGTTTCCTCCATCCACTTTTCCCTGACTTTTATTCTCAAAAACAAATGAACCTTGACACCTAAAAATTCTTCAATACTCAATCTTGATGCCACTGAAACAGCTTTTATAGTTTCGCCTTTTTTCCCTAACACGATTCCCTTATGACCTGACTTGGATAGGTAAATCATCTGCTCAATACGCACCGACTTGTCAGGCTTTTCTTCCCATTTTTCTGTTTCAACCGTTAACTGGTAAGGAAGCTCTTGGTGCAACCGGAGTGTCAATTTTTCACGTGTTATTTCTGCAGCTATCATCCTCAAAGGCATATCAGATATTTGATCATCTGGATAAAGCCATGGCCCCTTTGGTAAATTCGATGCTAACCAACGCCTTAAGTCATCCACACCTTTGCCCTTTTCTGCTGAAATCATAAATGTTTCGGTAAAAGGGTGGCTTTCATTGATTTCTTTGCTCAAAGAAAGCAAATCATTAACATCGACTTTGTCAATTTTATTGATAACCAGAGCTATTTTTCCATTTAACCCAGTTTCAGAAATCGACGAAATTATTTTTTCTACACCCTCGGTTAATCCTCGATGTGCTTCCACTAGCAAAAGAGTTATGTCTGAGTCAGCAGCACCGCTCCAAGCTGCGGCAACCATTGCTCGGTCTAATCGCCTACGTGGTTTAAACAATCCGGGCGTATCTACAAAAATAATTTGAGATTGATCCTCTACACTGACCCCACGTATGCGTGCTCGAGTTGTCTGCACTTTATGAGTAACTATAGAGATTTTTGCTCCAACCATCTTATTAAGAAGTGTAGACTTTCCGGCATTTGGCTCACCAATTAATGCCACGAAGCCCGACCGGTTCATTAAATTAATTCTCCCATAGTTTGTAGAAGAGATCTTGCAGCCATTTGCTCTGCCTGCCTTTTACTTCCAGCTAAAGCATCTGCCGTTTCTCCTGAATCCAATAGTACTTGTACACAAAAATCTGGCGCATGATCCGGACCACTTTGCGACATCACCTGATATTTAGGAGGATTTTGCCCTCGGGCCTGCGCCCACTCTTGGAGCATTGTTTTCGCATCACGAGCGTCGCCTTTTACATTCCTAATACGATCACCCCAAAGCTCAATTATTATTTTCTTGGCAACTTCAAAACCACCATCTTTATAAATAGCAGCAATCACCGCCTCCATACCATCCCCGAGTAATGCATCCTTTCTTCGACCTCCTGAAAGCATTTCAGACCGCCCTATTTTAAGCACACCACCTAGATTGATTTGGCGTGCAACTTCAGCGCACGCTTCTTTCCGAACCAAAGCATTAAATCTCGGTGCAAGAGTTCCCTCCGGAGCAAATTGATCAATCTCCAACAAAGCTTCAGCCATAACGAGCCCGAGAACACGGTCGCCAAGAAATTCCAGTCTTTGATTATCTTTTCTAGCTTCTGAAGCTATAGATGAATGCGTTAAAGCTTCAATCAGCAAACTTAAATCGGAAAATTGGTAGCCCAGTCTCTGCTCGAAAGACCGAATAGATTCAGATTTTTTCACTGGACTGCCTTAAAAAATCGATCACTTCTCCATGTCCAGAAAAACAACATAGAACGACCAGCTGATGAAAACATAACACGATCTGCTCTTCCTACTAGGTTCTCATAAGGGACGAAGCCGACGCCGCCCTGGACTTGACCTATCCTACTATCAAGAGAGTTATCTCGGTTATCACCCATAAAGAAATAATGCCCAGACGGAACATTATAAATGCTGTTACCTATATTTTCCCCTTTAAATGTATCTAAATTAAAAAAGGATCGACCATCAGGTAGGGTAGACTTTAGTCTAAACTTTTCACAGTCCTCACCAAATTTTTGCGGATTATTTGAACACCTAGGTTGATTTCGAAAGGGTCCCTGAGGCGCATAAGTTTCAACGAAAATTCCCGCATCAGCCGTCTCAATTTTTTGGTCATTTATGCTTATTTCACCATCTTTTATTTGAACCTTATCTCCAGGCAGGCCAATAAGGCGCTTGATATAGTCTCTCCCGCTAACTGGGTGCCTAAATACAACCACATCACCCCTTTGTGGTTGTCCTCCGAATAAGCGCCCATTATTCTTTTTAACGAAACCACAAAAATCTTCTGCATCAACATTAATACCAAAACGGGGAATTATTATACTCGGACAAGATGCATAAGAGTATCCATAGGCCATTTTATTCACAAAAAGAAAATCTCCTATAAGAAGCGTATCCTTCATTGAACCAGAGGGAATCCAAAATGGTTGAAAAAATAATGACCTAAATATTCCAGCCAAGAGTAGTGCGTAGACTATTGTTTTAATAGTCTCAATTATTGAACCGCCCAAACTTTTCTTAGTTTTCGCCATTATTTTTAACCTCAGCTGCTTTGGTTCTTCTTAACTTTGCTGCCTCACCTGTCAAGCTAAAGGCCTTGCTTCAATTACTACATATGCCTGTGCCCAAGGATAATCATCGGTTAAGGAAACATGAACTATAGCTCTATGATCCTCTGGCGTTAGTTCATCTAATCGTTTCTTAGCCCATCCTGTGACCTCCATTACCGGCTGTCCACTAGATAGATTACTTATTGACATATCTCTCCAGGCTATTCCCATTCTTAAACCTGTGCCAAGAGCCTTAGAGCAAGCTTCTTTTGCCGCCCATCTCTTTGCATAAGTCCCAGCTTCATCTTTCCGTCGTGAAGCTTTAGCTTGCTCTGTTTCGGTAAAAACTCGATTTCTGAACCTATCCCCGTGTCTCGCTAAAACGCCTTGAATTCTATCAATATTTGCCAAGTCTGTACCAATTCCAAGTATCATTACAAGCGTGCTTTATCCATCAATTCTCTCATTCTCAGAATAGCTTCTTTTAGTCCAACAAACATACTTTCACCAATCAAAAAATGCCCAATATTCAACTCAACAACTTCAGGCAACTCCGCAATTGGGGTAACCGTTTCATAAGTTAATCCGTGCCCAGCGTGAACCTCAAGTCCCAGGCTATGTGCAAGCGCCGCCATATTTTTTAGGCGAATGAGTTCAGCATCTTTTTCCTCAAAACTTTTCTCATAATGTAAGTCGCAATACGCCCCAGTGTGTAGCTCTACAACTTGAGCACCAATTCTGCTTGCGGCTCTGATTTGATTTTCATCGGCAGCTATAAATATAGAAACCCTGGAACCATTGTTTCTAAGAGGCGTGATAAAATGGGCGAGTTTCTTTTCTTCTTTAACGACATCCAAACCGCCTTCGGTGGTGCGCTCTTCACGCTTCTCCGGAACTATACAGACAGCATGTGGTTCATGAGCTAATGCAATTTTCTGCATTTCCTCCGTAGCGGCCATTTCAAAGTTTAAGGGAATATTTATCGCCTTTATTATTGACGCAATATCTTGATCGACAATATGTCGTCTATCTTCCCGTAAGTGTGCAGTTATCCCATCTGCTCCAGCTTCTTGGGAAATAATGGCTGCTCGCACAGGGTCTGGGTAAGCCGATCCACGGGCATTACGTACCGTGGCAACATGATCGATGTTTACCCCTAATCGCAATTTTTTTACCGATTCCATTTACCTATTCCTTTGCGATGTTTACGCTTATATTTTATGTCACTTATTTCTTTTTGCCAGTTTTATCAGAAGACCGTGATTTCAGTGCCCGAAGTTTTTTAAGCAAAAACCCTTTCCGCCTGTTTTGATAAGCCCTTATAATCGGCTCACTCAAGTAATAACCCAACGAAGCTATTACTAACCCAGGTATAATTCCACCTATCATGTAAGGGAAAAACACTTCCTGGTAAAATATCTCTAATCGCGACCAATCCGTATCCACACCCTTAACAAAAGCTAAAACATTTTGCTGAAGATCCGCTCCTGCATCTAAAAACTTTTCTAAAATTGATTTTCCGCCCTCCGCCGGAGGCACGTAATCAGTTCCAAGAAAAAAATGGCCTGTTTGTAAGGAAACTACACCTATTGGGACGTAAGTAAGTGGATTCCCAAAAAATGTTGCCAATAGTGCAGCCAGAATATTTCCCTTCAGAGCTCTTGCTATAATTGCGGCCGTAAAAAAATGTAGTCCATAAAAGGGAGTAAAAGTGGTGAATAAACCAGCCCAAATACCGCGAGAAATCTTTTGCGATGAGTCTGGCAATCGGCGTAGCCGATATTGTACGTAGTGAAAAGCTCTTCTCCATCCACCTTTTGGCCAAAAGAAACGGATCAATAAACTTATTATTGACCGCCTATCTCGCCGTTTAAATACCAAGGTAAAATTTCCTTATTTTTGAGATATATTTTCGAGCTTATAACCGCGGCACCGCTTTATGGATGCCACCTCTCCTTCTGCCTCTAACTGAGTTAGCAAAGAATGCAAGTGTTCAATACCATTTAACTCAACAGAGATTTCAATTTTATAAAAGTCTGGCTTTCTATCTACAAAGGTTAAGTCAGAAATGTTAGCTCCCATTTCTCCAATTATAGTACAAACTCTACCCAAAACGCCTGCGTCATTACTAATCGTTATTTCAATGCCTGTGGGATACACTGCAGCATGCTTCCCAGCCTGCCAATGCAAATCTATCCACAGTTCTGGTTTTTCTTCAAAACGAGCCAATTCAAGACAGTCTATAGCATGAATAGAAACGCCCGACCCTCCTGAAGCAATGCCGACAATTCGCTCACCAGGCAAGGGCCCACAACACGGTCTCCGATCTAAAAACTGACCCTCATTTAAACCTATAACTGCACTCGCTTGATCTACATCAAATTCATCAGCAGCAGTAACCTCAGGATGAACTAACTGAACCACGTGGCCAGGTCTTACTTCGGTACTGCCAACGCGAGCTAAAAGTTCTTTAGAATTTGAAAACCGCATTTTTGAAGCAGCAAGCTCAAGTGACTTGTCAGTAGCTTTCTTCCCGATATGTTCAAATGCAGTTCTCAATAAAGCTTTGCCCATAACAACCATGCGTTCTTTGTCAGCCTCTCTGAGGGCTCTACGTATCGCAGTTTTAGCTTTACCAGTCTCGGTCATATCTAACCATGTGGGCTGAGGATTCTGCCCTTGAGCACTTATAATTTCAACCGATTGGCCATTGCGTAATTTAGTCCAGAGAGGAACTCTTAGGCCATCGACCTTTGCACCAACACAAGAATTTCCTATTCTTGTATGAATAGCATAAGCAAAATCTATTGGCGTTGCGCCTGCTGGGAAAGTTAGAACGTCACCTTTTGGAGAAAAACAAAAAACTTTATCTGCGTACATTTCCAATTTAACAGCTTCTAAAAAAACCTCATGATCTTCTTCGCTGTCAAATTCATCGATTAGGCGTGTAATCCATTGCACAGGATCAACAGTAAAGGGGTTTTCACTTCTTACACCATCACGATATGACCAATGAGCGGCAACGCCACTTTCCGCCACATCGTGCATTTGACGCGTTCTAATTTGAACCTCTACTTGTTTTCCATCGCGTCCAGACACAGTCGTATGAATAGATCGATAACCATTTGTTTTAGGTTGACTGATATAATCTTTAAAACGCCCTGGAACAGCTTTCCAGCGGCGATGAATTACTCCGAGAATTCTGTAACAATCTACTTCAGAGGCACAAATAATTCGAAATCCATAAATATCTGAAAGACGGGAAAAAGATAGCTCCTTTTCTTGCATTTTGCGCCACATAGAGTAAGGCTTTTTTGCCCGTCCTAAAACCTCAGCTTCGATATATTCTTTTCCAAATTCCGAATGCATGTCGCGTGAGATTCGTTGAATTACATCACCTGCATCTTTTTGCAGATTGATAAACCTGCGTATTATAGATTCTCGCCCCTTAGGATTTAAGATTTTAAATGCTAAATCCTCTAAGTCTTCCCGGATAAACTGCATACCCATTCGACCCGCTAGAGGTGCAAAGATATCCATTGTTTCTCGGGCTTTTTGCTGCTGTTTATCGCGTGGCATTGCCTTTATTGTACGCATATTGTGCAACCTGTCAGCTAACTTAACAAGAATTACTCTGATATCTTGAGCGATAGCCATTAACAATTTTCGAATATTTTCCGCTTCTTGCGTCTCCATAGAGCTCAATTGAATTTTGGTTAGTTTTGTTACACCGTCAACGAGTTCGGATATTTCATGCGAGAACAACCTAGCAATATCCTGTTTTGTTGAGCCTGTATCTTCAATTGTGTCATGTAAGAGAGCGGTGATGATTGTTGAATCATCCAAACGCTGCTCAGCTAAAATTTCCGCTACAGCAACCGGGTGCGTAAAATAAGGCTCTCCAGATTTCCGAAGCTGACCTTCATGTTTATTTTGACCGTATTTATAGGCTTCGACAATTTTAACTGAATTCGATTTTGGATTATATTTTAAAACTAAATCTGCAAGAGCTTCTGCTGTCAGCATGCAATTCCCAGCAAGACTTTATCGTATTACTGCCTCTGTGACGCCATTAAAGCTCTCAAAAGCTTCTCTTCAGACATGTCGTCTTCTACTGGTTGATCAGTCTCTTCTCCCATCAGCATTGCCATTGAGTCGTCTTCTGGTTCGTCTACTTCAATTTGCGTCTGATTGGATTCAATTAATCTTTCACGGAGCTCGTCAGCGGATTGCATTTCATCAGCAATTTCTCGCAATGAAACCACAGGGTTTTTATCGTTGTCTCTATCTACAGTAATAGATGAGCCTGATGATATTTCTCGAGCTCTATGAGAAGCGAGCATAACTAGCTCAAATCTATTAGGAATTTTATCAACACAATCTTCGACAGTAACCCGCGCCATTTGGCTCTCCTAAATATTCTAATAGATTAAGAGCATATAAGACCTCATACATTTAAAGACAAGTCTTTATTCCACTATCTGAATATTCTTTTTTTCTTTCTCAGATAATTCTTCATATAGTTGAGAAACTGTTTTTTTAAGTATTGGGTGTGTCCAATTCGGCTCTATGTCCAACAGCGGCGATAGGACGAACGCTCTATCTTGAATTCTGGGATGAGGTAAAATTAACTCATTTGGTATTTTTTTCTTCTGTTCACTTATCGGCAAGTCATGCCATTGTAGAAATATCTTCCTACTTGGAAGCACCTTCCCCTCTAGCGCTAGTAAATCCAGATCCAGTGTCCTAGCGCTCCAACGTGAAATCCTCTGCCTGTTAAATCTTTGCTCTATTTCATGCAATTTCTGCAATAGCTGTTGTGAAGAATTTTTAGCTTTAACTTTGACTACAGAATTGATGAAATTTGGTCCACTTCCTTCTGGATAAGCGGGAGTTTCATAAAACCTACTTAGGGAAACCACATCAATATCAGTTTTACCTAATTCGACGATTGCCCTTTTAATTATTTCTAAAGGTTGAGCGCTCCCTAAACTAACATTGCTTCCTAGGGCTATTAGAAATTTATGGTTATTTAAGTTCATGCATTTTAGTCTCACAGCAGTAAAATGATTTTAAAACAGCTAATTTCTTAAATATTGAAACAGAATAGCTAAAATTTCATCGAAATAAAAGTTTACAAAATAGAAAATAATCGAAATTTACTATTTACGGATAATGGTACGCTTCATATTGTCAAAATACAAACTAGGCCTTGAGATAAATATGAAAAAGCCGGAATTAAAAATCTTTCTAGCAGCGCCAAGAGGGTTCTGTGCCGGAGTTGATCGTGCAATTCAAATCGTCGAAATGGCTCTAGATAAATGGGGAGCACCTGTCTATGTTAGACATGAGATTGTTCATAATAAATTTGTAGTTGACAGTTTAAAAGATAAAGGCGCAATTTTTGTTGAAGAACTGGATGAATGCCCCAATGACCGGCCAGTTATTTTTTCTGCGCATGGTGTGCCAAAAGCCGTACCAAGTGCGGCAGAAGCAAGAAATCTCGTTTTTGTAGATGCTACCTGTCCGCTAGTCAGCAAAGTTCACATTGAGGCAGAGCGACATAACAAAAATGGATTGCAAATTGTAATGATCGGCCACCGCGGCCATCCTGAAACAATCGGGACGATGGGACAACTACCAGAAGGAGAAGTTCTACTCGTTGAAGATGAATTAGATGTTCAAGTTTTAGAGGTAAGGGATCCCCAAAATCTTGCCTATGTTACACAAACAACGCTTTCTATAGATGACACTTTTTCGGTTGTTCAAGCACTACAAAAAAAGTTTCCCGCTATTCAGGGCCCTCACAAAGAAGATATTTGCTACGCAACAACAAATCGACAACTTGCAGTCAAGGAAATAGCAAACAAAATTGACGCACTGTTAGTAGTTGGTGCTCCAAATTCATCTAATTCTAAACGCCTAGTAGAAGTAGGCAAACGAGCTGGCTGTAAATACTCGCAACTCGTTCAAAGGGCAGATGAAATAGATTTTAGAGCATTAAAAGGTATAGAAACCTTGGGTATTACCGCAGGTGCATCGGCCCCAGAAGTTCTAATAAATGAAGTTATTGACTCGTTCAAAGAGAACCATCATGTTGACGTAGAAATTGTCGAAACAGCAGTTGAAAACGTTAACTTCAAAGTGCCAAGAGTTCTACGAGAACCAGCGTGAAAAAAATTCCTAATTCGGCCTTAATTTTGGGCTTAGCGGGCCTGATACCTTTTTTTTGGGGAGCGGCAACTTCTACCGATTTTGTTTCAGAAAACTTGAAATTAAATGGGCTAAGCGATGAATATACCGGCTCTAGGGTAACTTTGATTTATGGCACGATCATTCTCGCATTCATGTCTGGCGTTTTATGGGGTTTCGCAGCAAACGTAGGCGATAAAAGACGACCGTTTGGATTCATATTATCAGTTTTACCAGCACTATGGGCATTCTTTACTTTTAACGGTTTATTAATGAACCCAGTCACAAGCCTAATTATGGGTTTTTTAGGGGTGTTTGCAATAGATATACGCTTCTATTATTGGCAACTAACTCCAGAGTGGTGGCTGTCTTTGAGAACTATTCTAACACTTTTTGTTGTTATTTGTTTGTCTATAAATTTAGGGTGGTAAATGGATAACCGAACAATTGATATCTATAATAAAAATGCAGCAGAATACGCTAATCTGGATATAGATAAAGTTTCTTTGAAAGCGTATGGTGATTTTTCAAATGCATTACCAAAAAATAGTCTCGTTTTGGACTATGGGTGTGGGCCAGGTTATTTTGCAAGAAGATTTTTAGCAGATGGTTTTGAAGTTGATGCTTTCGATGCATCAGAAAAAATGATTGAAATCGCTTCAATGGAAACACAAATTAATTGGTGGGTAGCAGATTTTAAATTATTCCGAGCTACCAAAAAATATGACGGGATTTGGGCTAATTTTTCCCTCCTGCACGCTACAAAAAAAGAGATAATACCTTTCATCAAGACCATATTCAAAGGTTTAAAGCCGCATGGTTTGTTTAGTATTGGATTAAAATTAGGCACAGGGGAACAGCGGGACAAGATTGGGCGGAAATATTCATACTTCGAAGAACAGGAAATTAGAAATATACTGTCAAATGAGGGGTTTTATCATATTTCACAGCATTTAGGCGAGGCAAAAGGTTTAGATGGTGAAAGTGCAAAATTTATCATAATTCTTAGTCATGCATAATTTATTTGCTTACACGGACGGAGCTTGCTCAGGAAATCCTGGCCCTGGAGGCTGGGGCGTATTACTAGTTGCCAAAAAACAAGAAAAAATTATCAAGGAAAGAGAACTTTTTGGTGGCCAGAAAAACACAACTAATAACCAGATGGAGTTATTGGCCGCAATATCCGCTTTGGAAGCTCTAGATAGGCCCAGTAAACTAAAAATTATCACTGACAGCTCATACGTCAAAAATGGTGTGACCCAATGGTTAGAAAATTGGAAAAATAACAAATGGAAAACAGCATCAAAAAAACCAGTTAAAAATGCTGAATTATGGCGCAGATTAGATCAAGCTAGATCAAGGCATGAAGTTATCTGGGAGTGGGTTAAAGGGCATGCTGGACACCCAGAAAATGAGCGGGCAGATGAATTAGCCAGAAAAGGGATGGAGCCGTTTAAAAATCAAAGTTAGCGCAGCGCGAAGCTCGCCGATTGTCCTTTACCTTGATCAGAAATAAAGCGTAAACGATTACCATCAAAAGTTACTTGCTGGCAATTATATTTCAGCTCTCGAGCACCCCAAAGTAGAGTTCTGCAAAAAAACCCATCTATCCAATCCCAATCTCCAGTTACATTCCTACCGGCTGCGGAACCTTTTATTTTGCCGTCCCCTGTTACAGATAATGAAATTAAAAACCGTTCTAATTTTTTATTAATCACTAAATTTTCGAAATCAGAACGACTGGTAATGCTAGTTTCACTTGCTGAAACCAGACTAGCCATAAACACAAAAGTAATAAGTTTTAAAATGAATGTCCTAATCGCCATAAATTCTTCTTAAAGATCCAAAACTAATTTAAACCTAATACATCCATCATATCATACTGACCAGGCTGTTTGTCTTTGCCCCAAAGAACTGCTTTTAAAGCCCCTCGAGCAAATATGTTCCTATCTGTTGCATTATGGCTCAGGACCAATTGCTCACCATTTGAAGCAAATAAAACGTCATGCTTTCCTACAACATCACCACCCCTGATTGAGGCAAATCCAATAGAACCTTTATTGCGAGCTCCAATTATTCCATCTCGGCCTCTATCTGCTGATTCAGATAAACTTATGCCTCTACCCTCTGCCGCTGCTTCACCAAGCATCAAAGCAGTTCCAGAAGGAGCATCTACCTTATGTTTGTGATGCGCCTCAATAATTTCGATATCAAATTCATCATCAAGTGCCATTGCAACTTTTTTAGTCAAGGCTACTAACAAATTTACACCAAGAGACATGTTTCCAGCTTTAATTATAACCGAATGGAAACTTGCCGCCTTGATTTTTTCTAAATCTTCTTCAGACATTCCAGTTGTGCCAATAACATGAATAGCGCGAGCTTGCGCGGCAAACTTTGAAAACTCAACGGTTGCTGTTGGCGTGGTAAAATCAATGACCGCTTCGGCATTTGCAATTACCTCAATTGGATCTTCAGAAACAACCACTCCAAGCTCGCTGCCACCCATTGCAACACCTATATCTCGCCCAACCCATTCGTGGTTTACACGTTCGAGCGCACCTACGAGTTCCAGTTTTTCACTTTTAGTGATTAGATTAATAAGAGTTTGCCCCATTCGCCCCGAAGCGCCAGTTACCACTACTTTCAGTGAATCAGTCATTTTACGTCCTTAGTACTATGCTATACTGTCCATAACGTGCCTGCATCCGTTTGGCAAAGTTCAATATTAAGGTAGTAGATTATAAGAAATGGCAAAGAATAAATTTAACGAGAGCCTCGGACCATCGCAAAGGCAACTAAGGGTGGGAGAGCTCATACGGAGAGCACTGTCGGAAATATTAATGCAAGGCATAATTCATGATCCTGATTTAAATAGAATATCTGTAACAGTAAGTGAAGTAACGGCATCTCCAGATCTAAAAATTGCAACAGCTTATGTTTGTCCACTAGGTGGTCAAGGCGGCGAAAATTTGATTGCACTGTTGGCAAAAAACAAATCCGAGATCCGCAGGTCAATATCAAAAAAATTAACATTGAAATATACACCTGACTTGAGGTTTCGCATAGACGAAACATTTGACAGAATGGATGAGACAAGAAGGCTTTTTAGTCAGGAAAATATAAAACGAGATTTGAATACTAAATGAAAGTATTTATCTTTATCTTAGTGTTATGGATTACCCCCGTTTGGTCAGCTGAGTGCCAGGATTTTAAATTTCAAGAAGCGGCGTTCACTGCTTGTACAGCCAAAATACCAGAAGATGATATACGCCTTTTTTTATATGATAAAACTGGAAAAAATTTTGGCCAGTTCCAAGAATTAGATAATTTTCTGACAGAGCAAGGTATAAATATTATTTTTGCCACAAATGGTGGAATGTACCACGCTGATAGATCTCCAGTTGGCATGTATGTCGAAAATTTCAAGGAATTTTCACCTCTCATTACCAGAGATGGGCCCGGTAACTTTGGGTTATTACCTAATGGTGTATTTTGCTTTAATAAAAGAGAATTTTTGATCCTAGAAACAAAAAAATTTGCGCGAGGCAAAATAAAGTGCCAATACGCTACACAATCGGGTCCTTTGCTAGTCATTGATGGCAAAATTCACCCACAATTCTTAAAGGATGGAGCTTCGAAATTCGTCCGAAGCGGAGTTGGCATTACCAGAGATGGATTAAAAGCAATATTTTTAATTTCAAATCAAGCAGTGAATTTTCATCACTTTGCTCGTACCTTCTTAGATCATTTAAAAATTGATAATGCTCTTTATCTGGATGGTAATATATCCAGGCTATACTCACCAAAATTTAATCGAGTAGACTTTGGTTTTGATATTGGGCCTATTGTTGCGGTGGTAGCGCCGGCAGGGTAGCCAGCGCTATCAAAGTTAGGTTAGCTGGCTAAAGCCTCAATCGTTTGTTTTGAAGATCCATTAGATATATGTATTTTTCTTGGCTTCAATGCCTCGGGAACTTCTCGTTTTAAGTCTATATGAAGCATTCCATCTGAATGGTTTGCCCCATTTACATGCACGTGATCGGCCAGCTGAAACCGACGCTCAAAACTGCGATTCGCAATGCCTCTATGCAAGTAATTCTTTTGTTTTTCGTCTGTTTTTCCCGCCGAAATAAACAAGGAGTTCTCTTTAACCTCAACATTCAGGTCAGCCTCAGAAAAGCCGGCTACTGCTACGGAGATACGATATGCATCCTCATCAATTTTCTCTATATTATAGGGGGGATAGCTAGAAGTTTGTGTATCGGAAGTAAGAACCCTGTCAAACATGTCCGCTATTTGGTCAAACCCTACAGTGGCTCTGTAAAGTGGTGAAAAATCAAATTGTCTCATTGTTTATCCTCCTATGAGCGATTCCAATTTGCACCTACCCGTAAGTCGGCATAGGCAGTTAGTGTTTAGAGACCCTATTTGGCGCCTCAGCTTAAGATGTGGGGATAAAAAAATTAATTTCAAGAAGCTACAAAATTTTTCTATATGATTTTGGATCTGAAGAAGTTTAGCTAATTTTAAATCTTTAATTTATTGGGTTTAGGTCCTCCCGTTGCCCAATCAATTAGTTCAACTGTGTGAACTACTGGAATATTTGTTGAGGAGGAAATCTGCATCATACAGCCCAAATTTCCAGCTGCAATTACATCGGGGTTTTTTGCCTCTAGGCTCTGAATTTTTCTATTTTTTAGTTCTTGTGAGATTTTTGGCTGTAACAAATTATATGTACCTGCAGATCCACAGCAAAGGTGAGAATTTTTTGGTTCGCTAATTATGTAGCCACACTTTTTGAGCATATCCTTTGGATAGCTAGTTATTTGTTGCCCATGCTGCAAAGAGCAGGCTGAATGATAAGCTATATTAATATGATTTTCTGCCTGCTCAGGAAGGTCTAATTCAACTAAAACTTCAGAAATATCCTTAGCCAAGCCCGCAATAGCCTTGGCCTTATCTTCATGCTCAGTCCCCTTAAACATATGGTGATAGTCTTTTACAGTAGTCCCGCAACCGCTGGTATTAATAACAATGGCATCCAAACCATTGTTGTTAAGTTCTGAATACCAAGCATCGATATTTCTAATCGCTGCAGAGTGTGCATCGTTTGTTTTTCCCATGTGATGGCTAAGCGATCCGCAGCAGCCCTGGCCTTCAGATACGACAACTTCGCAACCGAAGCGTTTCAATACTCTAATTGTGGCGTCATTTATGTCGGTATCCAAGGCTCTTTGTGCACAGCCAGTCATTAAAGCTACTCGCATTTTTTTATTTATATCAGGAAGGAAGGCCTGTGGATCATCGTTTAAACTAATTCCAGGTATTTTTTTTGGAACCATTTCAACCATCGCTTTTAATCGTCGATCTGGTATGAGCCACGAAAATGGCTTAGCTATTTTTGCCATTATCAACGCTACCCGAAACCTCGTTGGATATGGTAAAATTTTATTCAAAGACCATCTTAAAAATCTCTCATCCAAAGGTCTTTTATATTTATCCTCAATATAGGCACGAGCATGGTCAACAAGATGCATGTAGTGGACACCAGAGGGGCAAGTAGTCATACAAGCCAGACAAGACAAGCATCTATCAATATGAGTAACGGTCTTCTTATCTGGCGTCCTTCCCGACTCCAACATTTCCTTTATTAAATAAATTCTTCCCCTTGGGCTATCAAGCTCATCTCCTAAAACCTGATATGTCGGACATGTCGCAGTACAAAACCCACAGTGTACACATGATCTCAAAATTTCATTTGATCTTTTGAAATCTAAATTCGCGAGTTGTTGTTTTTCGAAAAAAGTTTGCATTAGTTCATTATTTCTTGATTAAGAAGCATTTTAGGATCAAACCTATTTCGGATAGAATTACTTAGCGTCTTTTCTAATGGCGAGCTTGGATGAAATTGCTCAAAACCCCCTAGCAGGCACATAGCATGACCTGCTACTTGTTGTATTTTCTCACGAACATTTAAACCTTCATCAACCCTTAACCAGACAAGACCACCACACCAATCAAGAAAACCAATTTTAGGTTCCAAGATTTCGATAATTTTTGAACCATCAGTAGGCTTTACAGAGACTCGCCATAGATCACCTTTAATTTCTTTTAGAAATTCCAAGTCATTTACATTTTGCCAAAAATTTTTGCTCTCTTCCATCTCCAAAATATCAACTTCAAAATCAGCAAACTCTCTAAGCAATTGTTCAACGCGATATTTTACTGACTTATCAAAGCCCTCAATTCGGATATAGGCCATTCCTTCTCCAACATCATAAAAAGTGCCTGATATATCATAAGGCGTATTAATCGCCTTAGTAAGAATGCTAGCCTTACAAGAATTTATTTTGAGCGTTGACTGAGTCTCAGCTATTGGAAGAACCTTGAAAGAAACTTCTGTTATCACTCCCAGAGTTCCCCAGCTCCCTGCCATGAGCTTGACTAGATCGTAACCTGTCACATTTTTCATGACCCGCCCACCATTTTTTAATATTCTTCCCACTCCATCAACAAATCGTACACCCAATAAATGATCTCTGGCTGCGCCCACTTGTATGCGACGTGATCCACTCGCATTTGTTGCAAAAACCCCACCAATCGTAGAGTTGCCAGTTAAACTCAAAATATGCTTCATCTCAGGAGGTTCAAATGCAAGTTGCTGATTTTCCTTTTGTAGCGTGTCTTTAATTACTGATAGAGGCGTTCCTGCTTTTGCAACCATTGTTAAGGCACCTGGTTCGTATTCTACAATCCCGTTCAATGCTGAGGTTGAAATAAGTTTTTTTTCAGTGGCTACCAGCCGCGACTGGCCTCCAGCAATGTGTAATGGCTCAGTCTCACTGAGTAAAACTTCCCGAACTTCACTTTCAGAGCCTGGCGCTGCGGTTACTGCATTCATGCAGCTGTCTCTTGCGATGCGTTTGCGCGCCGTTCCGCAGATGCATCTAAAGGAAACACCTTTGTTGGATTGAGAAGCCATTTGGGATCAAAAACATCTTTTATAGCCATTTGCGCTTCTAGATCATCGCCTGAATATTGGATATGCATTAGATCACGCTTTTCAATACCAACTCCATGTTCACCAGTTAAACACCCACCGACTTCCACACATAATTTCAAAATTTCAGCCCCAAAGGCTTCACAAGTTTCTAAATCACCTGGTTTGTTCGCATTATACAATATGAGTGGGTGCATATTGCCATCACCAGCGTGAAATACATTACCGACATCCAATCCAAATTCTCTACTCATTTCAGAAATACGTTTAAGGACAAAAGGAAGCTTGGAAACCGGAATCGTGCCATCAAGACACATATAATCGTTAATTTGACCCATA
This sequence comes from uncultured Marinovum sp., assembly GCA_964390655.1. GTDB lineage: Bacteria > Pseudomonadota > Alphaproteobacteria > Rhodobacterales > Rhodobacteraceae > Salinivivens. The sequence continues at coordinate 5,668 of CAYMIR010000008.1, read as the reverse complement.
GCACCAAATGCGGATTTTCGCCCAAGCCAAATTCTATTCGCTTCATCATTATTTTTTGCTCGGCGCAATTCTACCGGGTCATGTCTTTTTGCAATCTCAACAATTTTTGTTAATTGCTCTTCTATCTCTAATTCAGAGCCCTCTACCTCAACAATTAACAAAGCTTCACAATCTGGATAACCAGCTTGAGAGAAGGCATCTGTAGCACGAATACAGGGCCTATCCATAAACTCAATTGCTACCGGAAGAACACCAGCTTTTATAATATCCGACACGCATTGCCCTGCCACCTCGCTATTGTTATAACCAATTAAAACGGGTAATGCGCCTTCCGGTTTGTGCAAAATACGTAAAGTAGCCTCTGTGACAATTCCTAGTTGTCCCTCAGACCCACAAACTAAACCTAGTAAGTCATAGCCAGGTGAATCTAAATGCGAGCCACCCAAATCTATAATTTCACCCTGCATAGTAACCATTTTTACTGCAAGAAGATTATTTGAAGTTACTCCGTACTTTAGGCAATGAGCCCCACCAGAATTCATAGCAATGTTTCCTGAGATAGCACATGCAAGCTGACTTGATGGATCTGGCGCATAGAAAAAGCCGTCGCTTTCAACTTCTCCAGTTACGCTTAAATTAGTACGCCCCGTCTGTACACGCATTAATCTATTTGGGTAATCAACTTCTAAAGTTTCATTCATTCGAGCAACACCCAGTACTAGGCTATCACCCGTAGGTAATGCTCCTCCAGCCAGTGACGTGCCAGATCCTCGGGGAACTACAGGCACATCTAGATCCCAGCATATTTTTACTATATTCGCTACCTCCTCAGTAGAACGGGGTAAGACTGCAACCATTGGAGGACATCTATAAGCAGACAGTGCATCACATTCATATGCGAGTGTCTCACGAGGATCATCAATTACAGCATCCCGAGGTAAAAATGAGAGGAGCTTATGAACTAATTCCATTTTTTTTGCTAAAATGGTAGGGTCTGGATCTGTTAAATACATTATGTTTCTCTATAATTGGTAAACTAATATAACCAATTTGATACTTTGGCAACCATATCAAATCTGAATAAAGTGAAGAAAAAAGGTTTTTTACAAATTATGAACAACAAAAAGGACAATACTCCAAGCGCTGAAGGAATTGCGGCAGCGGCTCGCGCCGCAACCAAATCTCAAACTTCACCCCCAGTAATGAGTTGGAACCCACCATTTTGCGGCGATTTAGATATTCGAATTGCCAGAAATGGGACATGGTTTTATTTGGGAACCCCAATTGGAAGATTTGAGCTCGTAAAATTATTCTCTTCAATTTTGAAAGTTGAAGATGGCAAATACTTTCTTGTCACTCCCGTGGAAAAAGTTGGAATACAAGTGGATGATGCCCCTTTTATCGCAGTTGATTTCAATGAGATGGAAATTAATGGGGAGAAGGCACTTAAATTTGAGACCCATGTGGGCGACCAAGTTATCGCGAACGTTGAAAATCCAATACGCGTAGAAAGGGACGCCGTATCAGACGAGCCTGCTCCTTATATCCATATTCGTAACGGCTTGGATGCGCTGATAGATCGAAAAACCTTCTATCGCCTTGTTGAAATTGGCCAACATAAAAAACACGAAAACGAAAATTGGTTCGGGATTGAGTCCGCCTCTTCTTTTTTCCCTATAATCAAATCAGAAGATCTAGATAATTCAATCTAATCCTAAAAAATTATCTTTATAAAAATTATACCAATTTCTTCCCATAACGGCCTCAATTTCACCTTTATCAAAGCCAACATCAGCTAAACCTTTTTCGATATTTTTAAAATCTCTATTATCTGAAAACCAGTCTGGCTGTTTTGGGAATCCAGGATTTTCAGAAGAACCCTCACCATAATCAATTGTTTTGCTCCAACGCCCGATCCTCATCCATTCTACAATACTATCAGGTTGGTCTTGGCATAGATCTGATCCAATACCTAGGCTACCAACACCGTATTTGTCAGCTGATTGAGCAACCATTGAACAAAAATCAGATAAAGTGCACTGGGAACCATTTTTTAAATGATGAGGATATAAAGAAAAACCGATCATTCCTCCATTCGATACAACTGCTTCTATTACCTTATCCCGCTTGTTTCTGAGGGCAGGATGCCATGAGAAAGGGTTAGCATGGGTTATTGCTATTGGGCGCTCTGATATCTCCGCTGCTTGAATAGTTGATTGATCTGCAGAGTGGCTCATATCTACAACCATTCCCACCCGGTTCATTTCTTTTATCACCTGTTTACCCATTCTAGTGATACCGGCGTCGTTGTCTTCATAGCATCCAGTAGCCAGTAACGATTGATTATTATAAGTTAGCTGCATGAAGCGCGCCCCAAGGGTATGCAAAATTTGAATCAAACCAATATCATCTTCTATGGGTGACGGGTTTTGAAAACCAAAAAATATAGCTGTTCGATTTGTTTCTTTTGCTAAGTCAATATCTGCTGCAGTAGAACCTTTTATGATCAGGTTTGAATATATTTCAAACCAGAGGTTCCACTTTTCGAAATTCAAAACTGTTTCACGAAAAGTCTCATGGTAAGAGATGGTCACATGAACGGCATCCACCTGCCCCTCTCTCATCTGCTTAAATATTTTTTCCGACCAATTCGCATATTGGAGATTGTCAATTATCATCATTTCTAATGCGCCTCTGCCCAATTCATTCCGCGGCCAGCATCAACTGACAAGGGTATATCCATTTTCAAAAAAGGAAGTGAAGCCGCTTCCATAATTGACTTGACCTGAGCAATCAAATCGTCGCAATATTCTTCCTTAACTTCGAATAACAACTCATCGTGCACCTGAAGAAGCATTTTTGCAGGCAAATCTTTTATTGCGTCTGGCACTCTAATCATCGCCCGCCGAATAATATCAGCGGCAGTGCCCTGAATAGGCGCATTAATAGCTGCTCTTTTTGCAAAACCAGCCATTGGACCCTTTGCATTTATTTCAGGCGTATGAATAACTCTACCAAACAGCGTTTCCACACGGTTGTTTTCTTTACTGAATTTTACAGTCTTATCCATATATTCCTTAATTCCAGGAAATCTCTCAAAGTAACGATCTATAAAACCTTGCGCCTCAGAACGGGGAATGCGCAAATTCCTTGCAAGTCCAAAGCCAGAAATTCCATAGATCACCCCAAAGTTTATTGCTTTTGCCTGACGACGAATTTCAGATGTCATTTCATCTAGAGGCACATTAAACATTTCTGAAGCTGTCATAGCATGAATATCCAAGCCATCATGAAAAGCCTGCTTAAGGGCATCAATTTGCGCTATATGAGCCAAAATTCTTAGTTCTATTTGACTATAATCTAGGCTTACTAAAATATTGCCATCTTCAGCGACAAATGCCTCTCTAATGCGCCGTCCATCTTCTGTCCTGACTGGTATGTTTTGCAGGTTAGGCTCAGTTGAAGATAACCGACCGGTAACAGCTCCCGCAATTGAATATGAAGTATGAACACGTCCAGTATTTGGATTTATGTGATCCTGTAGTGCGTCAGTATAAGTAGATTTAAGTTTGCTTAATTGCCGCCAATCTAGCACTCTTTTAGGGAAATCGTAATTCGTTGCCAGGTCTTCGAGTATGTCAGCTCCAGTCGCATAGGCTCCATTTTTTCCTTTTTTTCCGCCCTCATAACCTAGCTTATCAAACATAATTTCACCCAATTGCTTGGGACTTCCAACGTTGAAAGACTCACCAGCCAGCTCATAAATTTCAGCTTCAAGGCCAGCCATTTTCTGAGCAAACGCATTTGACATTCGACTTAATGTTTCTCGGTCCACTTTAATTCCATTTCGCTCAACTTGAGCTAGGACTGAGACTAAAGGCCGTTCTAGAGTTTCATAAACTTTAGTCACCTTTGATCGGTGTAATTTTTGCTTAAAAATTTTCCAAAGTCTTAGAGTTATATCAGCATCCTCGGCTGCATAAAAAACTGCATCTTCTATCTTGACTTTATCAAAGGTTATTGCCGATTTTCCCGAACCAATAAGCGTTTTTATAGAAACTGGTGAATGATCTAAATACCGCTCTGACAGTGCATCCATTCCATGGTTGTGTAATCCGCCATGCATGGCATATGATAAAAGCATTGTGTCATCAAAGACAGTTACGTCGATCCCGTAGTGGCTTAAAACCTTTGCATCATACTTAATATTTTGTCCAATTTTTAGGATGCTGTCATCCTCTAAAACGGGTTTTAGACATTCCAGAACAAAATCTAAATCTAGCTGCCCTTCAACCAATTGAGAATTTTCGAAAAGGTCATCATTTTGTCCCTCTTTATGACTAATGGGTATATAACAAGCCGAACCAACTTCTGTTGCCAACGAGATACCAACCAGCTCAGCTAACATATCATTTAACGAAGTAGTCTCCGTATCTATAGCCACATATCCAGTTTCATAAATTTTGTTAATCCAAGTTTGGAGCTGTTCGGAAGTCTTGATGTGCTCATATTTTTTACTATCAAACGGAATTTGTTCTGAGTGGCTGATATCTTTATCGGGGTCCAAAGTATCGGACGTTGGGATATCTACGTCAAATTTTTGCGCAATACGCTTCGTCAGCGTTCTGAATTCCATTTTTATCAAAAAATCTAATAATTTTTCTGGAACAGGTGCACTAAATTCAAGATCGTCAAGTTCAAATTTTAACGGCGTATTGCAATCTAGTGTAACTAATTCTCGTGATATTTTAATTTGCTCTTCGTTATCTATGAGCGCTTGTCGCCTTTTAGGCTGTTTAATTTCATCTGATCGACGTAATAATTCGTCGAGATCACCAAATTCATTGATTAAAGTAGCAGCAGTTTTAATGCCTATGCCAGGAGCCCCAGGCACATTATCCACGCTATCACCTGCGAGCGCTTGAACATCAATAACTCGGTCTGGATATACACCAAATTTCTCAAATACACCTTCTCTGTCGATACGTTTATTTTTCATGGCATCATACATTTCAATGCCATCACCAACCAGCTGCATTAAATCTTTATCAGAGCTTATAATTGTAACACGACCACCTGCGTCACGGGCCCTGAAGGCTAGAGTAGCTATCATATCATCTGCTTCAAAACCCTCCATTTCTTCACAGGCGATATTAAACGCTTTCGTCGCCTCTCGCGTCAACGGGAATTGAGGAACTAGATCTTCAGGAGCGGGCGGGCGATTTGCCTTATAACCATCATAAACGTCATTTCTAAAGCTGTGACTTGAATGATCAAAAATTACTGCAACATGCGTGGGGGCATCAGGCCCATCATTATCATCTATGTAGCGATTAAGCATATTACAAAAGCCACTTACAGCACCTATGGGCAAACCATCTGATTTCCTTGTGAGCGGCGGCAGTGCATGGTATGCCCTAAAAATAAAGGCGGAACCATCAATCAAGTGTAAATGATGCCCTTTTCCAAAACCCATGATCAACTCCCAATATTCAACATAGAATAGACTAGACTCTAAACAGTGACTATCACTTTTAGTTTTAAAATTAACTTAGGCTATTTTTTCTTTATCACATTGATTAGTCGTTAAGGGTAAAATCTTTATGTTGTATTCTACAATCGCAGTAGGGACATTCTACCCAGCCTCGCTCTTTGGGAATTTGAAGCC
>CAYMIR010000007.1:0-27678 GCA_964390655.1 uncultured Marinovum sp. | reverse complement strand
TTTTAGTTGTTATTTCCTCAGGTCTTGGTATTCTAGGTGTAGAGCCAGCAACTCATATGAATTAAAAAACAAAAGCTGGCCGAGGCAAATTACTAGAGATTCCTCTGGAGGCAGTATGTTAGAAGGAAGTAACGCAGCTTTAGCTAGCGAAGAAAAACAGGTTAAATTCAAACTAAATTTTATTTTTTATTGGACTGGAGCTGCCTTGTCGGTATTCCTGATGGTTGGTGCTATTGGTTGGAGTTACCAGTTATTTATCAGGGACATAAATCAGATCCCAATCGTTAGGGCTCAATTAGGTCCACTTAGAGTAGCTCCCGAGGATCCGGGTGGTCTTACCGCTGCTAATCAAGGTTTATCAGTGACGCAACTTGCAGTAAATGAAAAGCCTTTGTTGTCGAATGAAATACATCTCGCGCCTGCAGCACAGATTTTGAATGCGGAAAATTTAGGATTAGAAGTTACCGATAGCATCCAATCAAATGCAGATGTTGGAATGCTTGAAATTAAAGAGGTTAACGCTGAAAATAGCATAAATTTGAAAGCGTTATCAAATAAAATAGAGGTAGATAAAGGGTCGAAAGAGACGGCGATTCTTTCTAAAGTGGCATTTTCCCAGAAGAGAATAGAAATAGAAAATGCAGTGTCTCTAGCTTTATCAATTACCGATGATCCCGCAGCTTCGCTTGCTTTGCTACGACCCAAAATTCGTCCTGATACCCTTCAAAAAGATAATAAAATAACTGGAGACCAGGTCGTTACGAGAGAATCAATTTTTGAATTGGCTAAGGGGAGCGCAGTTGTGCAGCTTGGGGCCTTCGACAGTAAAAACTTGGCTAAAATCGAATGGCAGCGTTTTGAAAAACTTCTTGGCTCTATTTTAATTGCTAAGAAAATGATTGTTCAAGAGGCAGAAAGCGGAGGTAAAATATTTTATCGCTTACGAGCCGCAGGTTTTGATGACATATCGGACGCTAGACAATTCTGCACAGCTATAAGTGATAAAGTGGCATGTATCCCCGTCGTGACGCGCTGAATGATATCAGAACCCATCAAGAATGCAGTTATATTTGGATGTACAGGCCCTCAACTAACAGAAGTTGAGTTTAAATTCTTTCAAGAGGTTTTGCCTTTTGGTTTTATTCTATTTTCTAGAAATATTGTCAATGCAAAGCAAGTTAATGACTTGTGCAAATCGTTGAGAGATTCGGTCGGTTGGCATGCTCCAATTTTAATTGATCAGGAGGGTGGCAGGGTCCAGCGTATTAAGCCACCCTTGGCGTTAGATAGGTTACCACCTTTAGATGAAGCTCAAAAGGCTGGGTCAAATGCTAAAAGTGTTTTTAAAGTGCGGTTCTCAGCAATGGCAAACGAATTGCTTTCGCTTGGTATTGATTTTAATTGCGCTCCTGTGCTTGATATAGCTCGGCCAAGTACGCACAGATTTTTGCGGAATAGATGTTACGGTCTGAATAAGTCAGATGTCATCTCGCTTGGCAGAATCGCATATGATGCCTTAAAATCGAGCGGCATCTTCCCCATAATTAAACATATGCCAGGCCATGGCTTTGCTACACAAGACAGTCACTTTGAATTACCCGTTGTGAAAGCAAGTAAGAAAGAGCTTTTTGCAAATGATTTTGCAGTTTTTAAGGCTTTTTGTGATGTGGAAATAGCAATGTCAGCTCATGTTCTGTTTGAGGCTATCGATCCGAATTCGGTAGCAAGCACCTCGAAAATAATGATAGATATCATTCGAAACGATCTAAATTTTTCTGGACTTCTGATAAGTGATGATATTTCTATGGCCGCTTTGCCAGGTGACATAAAAAAACGCACAACTAATTTAGTGGAAGCTGGAAATGATGTTATAATGCATTGCAATGGAGATCTTTTGGAGATGAAAGAAATCATTAATTCTGGAGTAGTGCCAAACACTTTGGCATTATCCCGGATGGCCTCTGTCATTGAAGAAAGAAAAAAGATAGAGCATAATAAAATTATGAATTTAGAGTCGTCACAGAGTTCGTGAACAAAATGGTAATTGATAGCAAACATCCAAGTGAAAAATTTGACTCTAATTCTTTTTCATCTGAATTGATGTCTTCAAATGAGTTAATTGTCGATCTTGATGGTTTTGAAGGCCCGTTGGATCTTCTTCTAAGTTTGTCACGTACTCAAAAATTAGATTTAATGAAGATTTCCATTCTTCAGCTAGCAGAACAGTATCTGGATTTTATTGAAAAAGCGCGCTCATTAAAGATAGAACTTGCTGCTGATTATTTAGTTATGGCGGCCTGGCTAGCTTTTTTGAAATCTCGGTTGCTGCTTCCTCCTGATCCGAACGAGAATGAGCCGACTGGAGAAGAATTGGCAGCACATCTAGCGTTTCAACTCGAAAGATTACAAGCAATGCGCGACGCTGCAGCTAAGTTAATGGCCAGAGATCAACTTGGTCGAGATTTTTTTGCAAGAGGGATCGAAGAGAAAGTAGAAAAAATCACGCGTATAAAATATGAAGCTTCTCTTTTAGATCTAATCCAAGCTTATGCTCGAACACAAACAAAGGATGAGTTTCGACCATATGTTATGGATCGAGATGATGTTTATACACTTGAGCAGGCCTTAGAGCGAATGCGCGGGTTGATTGGATATACTATTGGTTGGATAGATATTTCAACCTTTTTACCGGATGGCTGGACTTCCTCAGCAGGCCGCATTCGTGCTGCGACGGCTTCAACTTTCGCTGCAACATTAGAATTAGCTAAAAACGGTGATCTTGAGTTGCGCCAAAGTGATAGTTTCGGACCGATACAGTTTAGATCAAAAGGGCCGAACAAATGAGCGAAGAAGAAAAATTTACAGCGTCTCTATTTGAGGCTCCTAACATCGATCAACAAGAGCGAATGGTGGAAGCTATTCTTTTTGCTAGCTCAGATCCGGTGACAGTTAAAGAAATAATCGGCCGCTTACCTCATGGTTGTGAGCCTGAAAAGGCTCTGAAAAATTTAAAGGAAAAATACAAGAATAGAGGCATAAATTTAGTAAAGGTTGGTGATTGCTGGGCCTTACGCACTGCCTCAGACCTTAGTTTTCTGATGCAGAAGGAAAAAGTTGAGGTTAGAAAACTTTCTAGAGCTGCTGTGGAAACACTCGCAATAATAGCGTATCACCAACCTGTTACTCGAGCGGAAATTGAAGAAGTCCGAGGCGTGAGTGTTTCCCGTGGAACTATTGATCTGTTAATGGACTTGGACTGGATTAAGATTGGGAGAAGGCGAATGACGCCAGGGAGGCCAGTTACCTTTACTATTACGCAAAATTTTCTTGATCATTTTGGCCTTGAAAGTGCAAGAGATCTACCGGGCTTAAAAGAGTTAAAATCTGCAGGACTTCTTGAAAGTCCTCCTCCGCCAGGGTCGCCTTTACCGGAAGAACTTTTGGAGGGTGAAGGGGAAGATCAACAGAGTGAGCTTTTTAACGAAGAAAAAACTATTTAAAGTGCTTTGATAATTGTAACCCTTGGCCTTGGTAATTAGACTTTATACTCTCACCGTATAATTCATCTGGAATTTCAGCCATTTTTTCGTAAACTAATCTTCCCACAATTTGACCGTGCTCTAGAACAAAAGGTGCTTCGTGACATCGAACCTCTAAAACCCCACGAGAGCCTGAGCCACCTGCGTTAGCATGCCCAAACCCTGGGTCAAAGAACCCAGCATAATGGACTCGAAATTCTCCGACCATTGCAAGGTAAGGAGCCATTTCTGCAGCATAAGCGGGTGGGATGTGTACAGACTCTCTGCTTACAAGAATATAAAAGGCATCGGGATCCAAGATTATTTTACTATTTGAACTGTGAACTCCTTGCCAAAAATCCTGACGGTTGTAGGTTTTTACTTTATCTAAGTCTATTATCCCTGTATGTGGTTTTGCCTGGTAGCCAACTAAGGAACCTTTTACTGGTTGTAAGTCGACTGAAAATCCCAAACCGGCATCAATTTTTGGCAAGCTGTCTATTAACTTTTCATTATTATGAAGTTTTAGTAGTTCTTCATCAGTTAAAATAGCCTGGCCATTCCTGAAGCGGATTTGATTTAATCGCATACCCGGTCGAACTAGGACGGAAAATGACCGGGGGCATATTTCAACAAATAGCTGGCCATTATATCCAGCAGGAATTCTGTCAAATTCAGTACCTCTATTAGTTATAATCCTTGTTAAAAGATCCAAACGACCGGTTGAACTCTTTGCATTAGCTATAGCACTTAAATCTGCTGGTAATCTCAAGCTCTCTTCTATTGGGATTAAATAGACGCAACCCTTTTCTAAAACGGCGCCTTCTATCATATCTATTTGATGCATTTTGAATTCATTCAACAAATCTGATACATCGTTGTCTTTTCCAGTTAAGAAAGATGCTCGTACTCGCCAGGCTACATTTCCAAGACGAAGATCGAGGCTGGCAGGTTGAATTTGATCCTTTTTTATTTCTTTATTCGCGAATATAATATTTTTTGAAATTAATTCACGGATATTTTGACTAGGTAAGACACCCAAAATTTTTGGCTCCATAAGCTTTATAACTGAGAAAATTCAACAGCTATTTGGTCGGGCTAGCAGGACTTGAACCTGCGACCTTCCGTCCCCCAGACGGACGCGCTACCAGGCTGCGCCATAGCCCGACTTTGTTTGTTATTTCTTGATTTTTAGTCAAGAACAAGAAGAAATTTCAATCTTAAAAAATTAGGCTCTTTTTTTTATGGCTATGTCGATAGAACTTAATATTTTTTTGAATATAACTTTATCGCTATAAGAAAATGTTTTTTCACATAAAGTATTCGAAATAGATTGAAAAGTTGCCTTTGGCATTAATGGTTCGGAAGGTTTTTTGATGGGCTGATCCGAAAACATAGAGAATTGGCCATCTACCTCATCAAATTTATTGATATATTTTTCTTCTTTAATTGAAACAAGTAGATTTTCCGTAGTTTCTTGCAAGACTTTTTCTTGTATCTCAATTGTATCTGTTTCCACCATTTCTAGTGGCCGAGAAAGGTCTGAAATATAATTTAGGCCCTTATCTTTAATAATTCTTTGTGCACCTTTTATTGTAATGCCATCTTCGTGCAAAAGCTTTTTAATTCCACCAATAATTAACATATCTTTTGGTCGGTAATATCTTCGTCCACCAGCCCTCTTTACAGGTTTTATTTGACTAAATTTACTCTCCCAAAACCTTAAAACATGGGTCTCTGTATCTAGCCAGTCAGCTACTTCGCTTATTGTTCTAAAGGCGTCTGCTGATTTTGTCATTTAAGTAACTTAGGAATTACCGGTTGCCACGCGGTCCTTTAGTAAATGTGATGGCCGAAAAGTTAATACTCGCCTGGGAGCAATCGGAGCTTCGTCACCAGTCTTTGGATTTCTTCCTACTCGTGCACTTTTATCCCTTAAACTGAAAGTTCCAAATGATGATATTTTAACTTGCTCACCTTTTACCATAGCATTACTGATATGACTAAGAACGCTTTCAACTAAATCTGCAGATTCATTCCGAGATAGGCCTACTTCGCGAAATACAGCTTCATTTAAGTCCATTCTCGTAAGTGTTTTATCTGCCATTATATCCTCCCATTTAACTTCATTTTAAAGCGCACGGTTTTTAACTGTCAACAATATTGAGAAGTTTTATTAAATTTTTGATGAATTAAAACGAATATTTCACCATCTTAGTATTATAGCTCCCCAGGCCAGACCTCCCCCGATAGCTTCAGTCACGATTAAATCATTTTTTTCTATTTGGCCGGACTTTGAAGCTACTGATAGTGCCAAGGGGATTGACGCTGCAGATGTATTACCGTGATCTTGAACAGTTTTGATAACTTTTTCATCGGGTATGCCCATCTTACGTGCTGTACCTTGTATGATCCTGATATTAGCTTGATGAGGAACAACCCAATCAACTTCGTTAGACTTTATCCCTGCTTTGGCCATTGCTTTTTCTGATGTTTTTGCCAATTTCTCAACTGCATGCTTAAAGACCTCTTTCCCTTCCATCTTTAAATAGCCGGTTGTCTTTTGAGAAACACCCCCGTCAACGTATAATATATCCCTAAAGCTACCATCCGAATTAAGATCTACTGACAAGATACCGCGGTCTTCCTTAGTCCCACTTGCATTATGGCCTTCTAAGACGACGGCACCAGCCCCATCACCAAATAGCACACAGGTTGATCGATCGCTCCAATCCATTAAATTAGAAAAAGTTTCAGAACCAATCACCAGTATTCTATTTGCTTGACCAGAAACTATCTGAGCATTCGCAGTTGATAATGCATAAATAAAACCCGCACAAACTGCCTGAACATCATATGCGAATCCATGTCTCATACCCAGACCGGCTTGAACCATTGTAGCTGCTGATGGAAAAGTCAGATCAGCAGTAGAAGTAGCTAAAATTATGGCATCTAAGTCAGAAACTTCTACATTTGCATCCTCTATGGCTTGTTTTCCGGCTAATACTGCCATTTTTGATGTGGTTTCATCTCCATTTGAGAAATGCCTTTGTCTTATTCCGCTTCTTGTTATGATCCAATCATCGCTAGTGTTAAGAGTTTTCTCAAATTCTGAATTGAGAACTATTCTTTTGGGGAGGTAATGGCCGACACCTGTAATTACTGCTCTTTTAGTCATATTGTAGACTGACCTTCTCCAACTTGTTTAGTTTTGCTGCATCGTGTTTGCGGATGCAACCCGAGCGGCAATTTTTTCTGAAAAATTATTTTCTGCTAACTGAACAGCCAGTTTTATAGCTGCGGCCACTCCAGTCGCATCAGCGGAGCCATGGCTCTTTACAACAGTTCCGTTTAAGCCCAAAAAAACACCACCGTTTACTCTACGTGGATCAATTCTTTTTCTTAATCTCCGCAATGAAGTAACTGCTAGAAATGATGCTAGGCGAGATAATGGGGTATAGGCAAAGGCTTCCTTCAATAGGGTTCCAATTAAAGCTGCTGTGCCTTCACCTGTTTTGAGGGCAACATTACCAGTAAAACCATCTGTTACAATAACATCAGCTCTATCGGTAGTGATATCACCGCCCTCAACAAATCCAACGAATGAAAAAGTAGATGGATCACAATTTTTTTCGATAAGTTCGTATGCCCTATGTAACTCAGCTCGGCCCTTGTGTTCTTCGGTACCTACATTAAGAAGTCCTACTTTAGGTTTCTCTATGTTAAGTCCGTTCCTCGCATATGAGACACCCATCAATGCGTATTGCAGTAAATCATTCGCCTCTGCCTTAATATCGGCGCCGACATCAAGAACAATATTGAATCCCACTTTAGCTCTGGATGGCCAAAGCACAGCTATTGCAGGTCGGTTAATACCTTCTAATTTTCGAAGACGTATCATTGATATGGCCATCAAAGCGCCAGTATTACCGCATGACACACAAACATCCGCCTCGCCATTTTTTACATATTCTAATGCTGACCACATAGATGAGTTTTTTCCACTGCGCACTACTTGGCTAGGCTTATCGCTCATATTTATTACATCTGTCGAATTTACTATCTTCACACAATTTTTTAGCCGACGTCGTCTATTTACTAATCGCTTTAATACGTCCTCAGGGCCGTGTAATATGAAGTAGAGGTTGGGATTATTTACGGCAGAGCGTGATATACCTGCCACAACTGCCGGTGGTCCTAAGTCGCCACCCATTGCGTCAATACTTAACACAATGCGGCTATTTTTTTGGTTTTCTTGAGTATTGTGCATCATCTGCACACGACGATACAGCTTAAGCTGCGTCCTCGTCTATATCTATTTCTTCTGAAGTAAGTACAACCTCTTTTTCGCCGTAGTACCCGCATGATGCACAAATATGGTGAGGACGCTTCAATTCGCCACAATTCGGACACTCGTTTGGATTGAAAGGACTAAGTGAGTCATGCGCGCGTCTATTGTTTCTGCGAGACTTAGATACTTTATTTTGTTGGACAGCCATGCCTCGCCCCCGATCGTTATAGAGCCAAAAGCCCAGAAGTTACAGTTATAATCTGCAGTCTCTTACATGATGTACTAACAGAAACACAATAGAAAATTTAAACTCTTCTCTAAAAATTATCTTCTATGTTTATCAATTTTCTTATTTAGGGTCTATTTTTTCTTGAAGAGTTTGTCTTTTAACTCAGAAAGTTGTGCAAAAGGTTTTACATTTTCGTCATCTAGAGGCTTTATGCCTGGTTCAGTTACCGAATAATAGCCCAACTTCGCTCCTTCAATTTTTGGATAAAGTGGTAATATTAAAGTTAGTTCTTCGAAAATTATCTCGGCTAAGTCTATTTCGTCATTAAGCTGGTGTAGGCTATCATCAAAGACTACTTCAGAAGTTCCATCATCATCCGCATCGTAAGGGTTATGTAAAGCTGAAGCAGAATAAGTCCTACTTATCGTATCATTTACTACCGTTTGGACAGGTTTAAAACTGATAACGCATTTTTGTTTTACAGTAGCTTTTAATACAGCTTTTAAGCTCCATTCATCAATACTTAGTGGGGATAATGAACCAACCAAAGAAACTTTTTTGATGTTTAATACATCAAGGCGTTTTATTAACTCAGAAATTTTTTGATTTGATAGTCTCAAATGAAACTCAAATGGTTTTGACTGATTTAGCTCTGAGAAGCGTAAGAGCGAGTCCATATTAAAAACTCCATACAAAACGATCGTTTAATACTTCCATTAATGGTAGGAAGTAGAGTAATTGATTCAAAAAGCCCATAGTTCCGGAATTAAAAAATTGAGTTATTTAAGAGTAATTGTTGTTTTAGTATTCGCCTGTTTCATATTTTCCTGCACTACAAACATAAGAAATCACGGATATATTCCATCGAAATCAGAGCTGGATACTTTGATAATTGGCAAGGATAACAAACAGAGTGTAAGTAAAAAAATTGGTCTTCCTGCTACAGCCGGTTGGGAAGGATCTTATTTTTACTATGTCAGGTCAACACTGAATAGTCCCAATCTTATATCTGACCAACTTATTGAGCGAACAGTTGTACTAATATCGTTTGATCAGCGCAGCCTTTTGAAAAACATTGAGACTTTTAGCGTTGATAATGCAAACATTGTTAGGCTTGACTATCGAGTAACTGAAACAGGTCTAGATAATAAAAATATAATACAGCAAATAATAAGGTCAATTAGTGGACCTTCTGCTTCAAGTATTGGTCTCTAAAAAGGAGTAGAAATTCATAGACAGTTTTGAAAAAGTGCTTTTGCAGTGGAAATAGTTAGGGTGGATCGATATCGAGCAAGATTTGCATCGTCTCAGAGAGAGGTATTAGCTGCTCAGGCGCTGCGTTATCAATGTTTCAATTTGCTCAATAAAGTTGAGTTAGACGTCGATGATTTTGACACAATTTGCCAACATGTATTAATTGAAAATTTAGAAACAAATAAATTAATTTGTTGTTATAGAATTTTGAATTTCGAAAATGGAAAAAATATCTCTAGTAGTTATTCGGCACAATTTTATGACTTGAAATCTATTGAGAGTTATTCAAAGCCTATGATTGAAGTTGGTAGGTTTTGCATAGATCCAGAAGTAAATGATCCAAGTGTTGTACTTACGGCATGGGCGGCTTTGGCACAAATTGTTGCTCAAAGCCGGACAGAACTTCTTTTTGGTTGTTCTTCTTTTGAAGGAATTGATAAAAGGAAGTATGTTGATAGCTTTGCGCTGCTTCGCGAAAGGTACATTGCGCCAGTTCATTGGCGCCCTCGGATAAAGTCAGCGAAGGTTTTCTGTTATTCTAAAGATTTAAATTGTAAAGTAGACAAAAAAAAGGCTTTGATAAATATGCCACCGTTATTAAAAACTTACCTTTCTATGGGAGCTTGGGTCAGCGATCATGCTGTAGTTGATTTGAATATGAAAACTCTCCATTTATTTACAGGAATGGAAATATCTAAAATACCAAAAAGTAGAAAACAATTTTTGTTAAATTTAGCATGATTTTCTTCCTATTTTACTAGAAATTTATGGTAAACAGTCCGCAAATAAGTCTTAGAAATATTTATCTCTCTCTTGGAGAAAGACCTATTTTTGAGAATTTAAATTTATTAATTCAGCCACGTGACCGTATTGCTTTAGTAGGAAGAAATGGGGTTGGGAAATCAACGCTTCTTAAGGTTCTTCAAGGTTCGGTTCTTCAAGATGAAGGCGATAGAATGCTCAGTAAAGGGCTGTCGATTGGATATATGGAGCAAGACCCCAATCTGAGTGAATTTTCTACGTTATATGATTATGTTTATTCTGGAGCGTCAGAAAGTAATCTACATTTAATTGAAATGACTGGAAAGAACCTTGGAGTTAATTTTGATATTGCTATTGATGCTTCTTCTGGAGGTGAAAGAAGAAGGGCAGCATTGACAAAATTAATTGCTGCCGACCATGATATAATGCTTTTTGACGAACCAACAAATCACTTAGATTTAGAGGCGATAGAGTGGCTAGAGTCTGAATTGAAATATTCCTCTAAAAGTTTTGTTATTATCAGCCATGACCGAATGTTTCTTTCAAATTTAACAAATGATACGGTTTGGGTTGACAGGGGGACAGCTCGCAGATGTTCTGTTGGTTTTGGAGGTTTTGAAGCATGGCGAGATAAAATTTGGCAAGAAGAAGATGATAAAATGCATAAACTTAACAGAAAGATTTTATCTGAAAGCCGTTGGGCTGTGGAAGGAATTAGTGCCAGACGAAAAAGAAATCAGGGACGTTTAAAAAATTTAGAGAAATTAAGAGACCAAAAGAAGTCTTATATTCGGCGAGCAGGTGCTGCAAATATGAAGCTAGTGTCTGAAAAAAAATCAGGCCAAATGGTTTTAGATGCCAAAAATCTGAACAAAAAATTTGCTAATAAATGCATTATAAATGATTTTTCAATTCAAATTAAAAGAGGCGATAGGATTGGAATAGTTGGCCCAAATGGTATTGGAAAAACGACCTTGCTAAAGATATTACTAAATGAAATACAGCCAGACTCTGGAGAGGTTAAGTTAGGATCCAACTTAATCATAGCTAAGTTTGATCAATTACGTGAGCAGTTAAATTTAGAGAATTCTCTATTGCAAAATTTAGCAGATGACCCAAATATTCAGACAATTGGTACAGCTGGGCAAATACTAGTTCGAGGCAAACCTAAACACATTGCTGGCTATCTAAAAGGTTTCTTATTTTCCGAGACACAATTGCGCTCCCCAGTAAAGTCACTGTCTGGAGGAGAGAAAGCCAGGCTCCTTTTAGCTAAGATAATGGCAAAAGAAAGTAATTTACTTATTCTTGATGAGCCCACTAATGATTTAGATTTGGAAACATTAGATTTACTTCAGGAAGTTATCGCCGAATATCCAGGTACTGTTTTATTAATTAGTCACGATAGAGATTTTTTAAATCGGACAGTCGAAACAAGTATAATTTTAACAGGACAAGGAAAATTTTTAAAAATTGCTGGAAGTTGGAACGATTATCAAAGCTTAAAAATAGAAAATACCACGCCAGATAAAGAAAAACGAAAAGTAAATAAAAGGAATTCAGAAGAAACTTCAAATAGTCAATCTTCACCAAAACCTAGAAACTCTTTTGTTGATAATCACAGGTTAGAACAACTACCAATTTTAATTGAACGTCTTGAATATGAAATAAAAAAACTAGAAATTTTTTTATCAGATGCAAAGCTTTATCAAGAATATCCGGTAAAATTTGAAAAAGCATCTATTGCCCTTATCGAAAGACAAACCGAATTAAAAAGCCTTGAAGATGAATGGTTTGTATTAGAAGAAAGGGCTGTCAATTCAGATGGGCTTTGACACCTATTCCTCCACTCCGGCTTCAACAAGTTTTTTATGTAAAATTGGAGTCAAATGGTGCCCAACTTCCAAAGCGTAAATATAGGCCTGTACTCGGAAGAAGTTTTTCTCTTGGCGTGTTAAAACTTTGTCTGCAGCTTCTTGATAAAGTTCAACCAGTAAAGACAAGTTCTTATTGTGGTGCGCCTTCAGTATTTTGTTATTTAGTGACATTAGTTATTTGGTGATTGTTATTTCTAAAGTCGTTAACTTTACTTGCAACCCAATCATGGAAGCAGTGTGTAGGTTCATCCATTTTCGGTGAAAATCGACCGCCGTCAAATTTAATTCCAAGGCGACCGGCTTGCATACCTTCGACAACAAAAATATCTTCCTCGAAAACTTCTTTCCACTGTTCTTTATTTTTTTTCTTTAAGGAAGAACTGGTATCTGGTTGCGAATAATAAATATGAACGTTTTCAATAGTTTCAGAGAATGACAATGGAAGCAAAATTATTGCGTAGGCATGGTCTCTATGCGCTCCTAAAAGAACGTTTGGGTATAAGGCAATGTATTCAGCTCCGGTTGACCACTTTTTACTTAAGTTTTTAAAATCTGGAAATTTTTTACCCTTGTCATCGGTAAGTTGCCTATAAACTAAACTACCTTGTCCTGAATGACTTCCATATTTCACAATATGATAATGATCTTCAAGACGTGAATAGCTGTTAAGCCCGGGGTGAACCCAAGGGAGGTGATAGCTCTCACAATAATTCTCAACTGCTAGTTTCCAATTCCCTTTTACTTTAAGGGAAAACTTTCCTTCCTCTCCACCATGGTATAATTTCTGGTCTAGTTCTTTCCATCTCTCAATTGTACATGCCATGACCTTTTCAAATGGTTCAGCAGTACCGTCTACATTAACCCAAATAACATCTCTCCAAACATGAGATCTAATTTCAACTAAAGACAATTTTGTTCTATCTATATTTTCATCTGTATTTTGACCGGGTCCGCCTACGTGAGGTGTGCTGACTAACTTTCCTTCAGTTGAATAACACCAGCTATGATAAGGACATCTAATTGCCCCTTGAATCTTCTTAGTTTTTTCAACAAGTATCATTCCCCGGTGTCTACATGTATTTTGAAAGACTCGAACAATATTTTTGGTATCTCTAATAATAAAAAGCGGCAGGCCCATAAAATTTATAGGTTTGCTATCACCAATCTCAGGCACCTCAGAGCAAACATCTAAGCCAGCCCATTGATTAAAAAGTATACTACTTCTCTCTTCATCGAATACAGATTGATCGATGTAGTGTTCGTTCGGTAAGCCATTTGCTACAGAAACATGTTGTCTTACCAGCTCCAAGTTTGTTTCTTTTTGCATCTCTTTTATCATCTCGTAACAAATTCGAGCTTACTCAAAGTGAAAAAAGTTTCATCTGATTCTGCGACTGTGATTGCCTAGTTGCGACAAATCTAAAAGTTTTGATGGCTAAAATGAGCGTTTAATTATTTTGGTTATTTGCCTCTAGAAATAGCTGCTATACCAGTTCTGGCTATTTCATTCAAACCCAAGGGCTGCATTAATTCAGCAAAAGCATCTATTTTTTCTGGTGTTCCTGTAATTTGAAAAACAAAACTTTTTAGCGTACTATCTACCACATTAGCTCTAAAAATATCTGCTAATCGCAATGCTTCGACCCTCTTTTCACCGCTGTTTGTAATCTTCAAAAGGGCCAATTCACGTTCCACTGAGGGTCCCTCGACCGTGAGATCATGAACTTCGTGTACTGGTACAATTTGACCTAATTGTGCTTTTATCTGTTCTATGATTTGTGGCGTTCCACTTGTCACTATTGTAATGCGTGATAGGCCACCTTCGTGGTCAACTTCAGCCACGGTTAAGCTATCAATATTATAGCCTCTTCCAGAAAATAAGCCAATTACGCGCGCCAAAACTCCAGCTTCGTTATCAACTAATACTGTCAATGTATGTGATTCTGTTTGGTCTTTAAAATTGGCGCGTAAATTATATGCGGAGTGTTTTGAAGAGCCTTTTTTTATTTTTAACGAAGACATATTTACTCCTTAAACTAGAACTGCGCCTGAAGACGTAATTGCGTCTTTAGTACTTGCTTCTCCCAACAACATTTTATTATGAGGTTCTCCTGATGGAATCATTGGAAAACAATTTTCATGCTTTTCTACAAGACAATCAAAAATTACAGGCCCATCATATTCAAGCATTTCCATTATCGCATCATCTAAATTTTTGGGATCGTCACATAAAATACCCTTTGCACCAAAAGCTTCAGCTAATTTGACAAAATCAGGTAGGGCATCCGACCAACTATGAGAGTAACGTTCGCCATGTAACAGCTCTTGCCATTGCCTAACCATCCCTAATCTTTCGTTGTTTAAGATGAATTGTTTGACCGGTAATCTATACTGCACAGCAGTACCCATTTCTTGCATATTCATAAGCCAACTAGCTTCTCCAGCAACATTTATAACAAGAGCGTCTGGGTGAGCAATTTGAACACCTATAGAAGCTGGAAATCCATAACCCATCGTTCCTAGACCACCTGATGTCATCCACTGATTTGGCTTTTCAAAACCCAAGTATTGAGCGGCCCACATCTGATGTTGCCCTACTTCGGTGGAAATGAAACGATTCTTATAATTTTTGGTAAGCTCTTCTAGTCTAGCAATAGCAAATTGAGGCTTGATTGTTTTGCCTTTTTGATTGAAGGCAAGGCAGTTGGTGGACTTCCAATCTTCAATCTGTTTCCACCAACTATTCACCGCTGAAGTATTAGTCTTTTTTCCTCTAGATTTCCAAAGTTTAATTATATCTCTAAGCACACTATCTACGTCGCCAATAATCGGAATATCAACATTTATTACCTTATTTATTGAAGACGGGTCTATATCTACATGCGCTTTTTTAGAATTTGGGCTGAATGCGTCAATTCTTCCGGTGATCCTGTCATCGAACCTAGCACCAATATTGATCATTAGATCGCAATCGTGCATAGCTAAGTTTGCCTCATATAAACCATGCATTCCCAGCATACCCAACCACCTCTTACCAGAAGCAGGATAACATCCCAATCCCATTAACGTTGAAGTTATCGGAAAATTGGTCTCATCAACCAATTCTTTTAATAATTTACTAGCATTTGGACCTGAATTAATGACGCCGCCACCTGTATAAAATAAAGGCTTTTTAGCATTTTCAATCGCATCTACCAAGCTAGAGATTTGTTGTGGATCACCTTTGGTTTTTGGTTGGTAATGAGAAATCGGTATTTTAGACTTCTCGATATACTTAGAAGTTGCAAATTGAACATCTTTTGGAATATCAACTAGCACTGGACCAGGTCTTCCTGAGGTTGCAACATGAAATGCCTCATGAATTACCTCAGCTAACTCGTTTGTGTCTTTAACCAACCAGTTATGCTTAGTGCAGGGACGGGTAATACCCACGGTATCAGCCTCTTGGAAAGCATCTGAGCCAATCATGAAGGTTGGAACTTGACCCGTCAACACAACCAACGGAATACTATCCATGAGGGCGTCTGTGAGACCTGTTACAGCATTCGTAGCGCCTGGCCCTGAAGTAACAAGTACTACGCCAGGTTTTCCTGTAGACCGCGCATAGCCTTCAGCCGCATGAACTGCACCTTGTTCATGGCGAACTAAAATATGTCTAATGTCATTTTGTAGAAAAACCTCATCATAGATAGGTAATACAGCTCCACCTGGATAGCCAAATACTGTATCTACGCCTTGATCTTTCAAGGCCTGGACAACCATTTTTGCACCTGTCATTTGGCGTACCATATCTCTACTCCGATTTTCTTCAGCTCCTAAAAAAACCTCCGAATAAATCGGAGGGCGCAAGTTTCAATTTAACTGCTTTGACTTAGTGAGCTCCTTACAATTATTAATTTTCAGAAAATTATTATATTTAATTCTTATCTTTTAACATAACTTAAAAAAGAGCTTTAAGAACGTCAACAGTCTAAATTTATAAAAATACAAATTTTATAGTAAAAAATTGTCAATAATTTTAAATCAAAACTATTTTCCGACATTTTATTATAATTAGCGGTTATTTAAATCAATTTTGAAATAAAAAAATGCCCTTGAATTGATCAAGAGCATTTAACAATTTAAGATTAGAATAAAAATACTATTCGGGCTTGCTGCCATCTGAGGTGGCAGATTCATTATCCTCCACTACTTCTGGTTCCTGATCTAGTTTTAATTCTTCATCATCTAACGCTGCGGACCCAATATCGTCAAACAGCTCAGCAATTTCAAACTCTGCTTCCTGTTCCTGCTCTGCTGCCAAGTCTTGAATTGATTTCCCAGAGGACTGTAATTCAGCTTCTTCTAGCGACCTTGCGACATTTACTGTTACTGTAGCTGATACTTCCGGATGTAGCTTGATTTCTATTTCATGCAGACCAAGCTCTTTGATCGGAGATTTCAGGGTAAATTGTTTACGATCTATTTTGAAACCTGCTTCGTTAGCAGCATCGGCCGCGTCTCTAGGAGTAACTGATCCATATAATGCTCCCGTGTCTGATGCCGACCTTATAATAATGAATTTTTGTCCATTTAAAGTGGCTGACAGAGCGTCCGCCTCTTTTTTTGTTTCCAAATTATGGGCTTCTAGTTTTGCCTTTTCTGATTCAAATGCAGCAACGTTTGCCTCAGATGCCGACTTTGCTTTGCCTTGTGGCAATAAAAAATTCCTGGCATAGCCGGGTTTAACATCAACGACATCACCCATTTGACCAAGTTTTGCTATTCGCTCTAAAAGGATAACTTGCATTGGCTATATCTCCTTACTTTACTGCATATGGAAGTAATGCCAAGAACCTTGCTCTCTTTATAGCAGTAGCCAACTCTCGCTGTTTTTTGGCTGACACTGCTGTTATTCTGCTAGGTACAATTTTTCCGCGTTCTGAAATGTATCTTTGCAAGAGCTTAGTATCTTTATAATCAATTTTTGGCGCATTTTCACTTGAGAAGGGGCAAACCTTGCGACGACGAAAAAATGGTTTAGTTGCCATTATTTATTCCTTTCAAATACTATTATTCAGCTCGTTCACGTCGATCACTGCGATCTTCGCGCTTGCTGATTTGTGCAGAAGGACCTTCACTGTGAACGTCTACCTTAATGGTTAATACGCGCATTATATCCTCATGAATTCTCATAAGTCTTTCCATTTCTTGAACTGCGTTTGAAGGTGAGTCTGTTTTTAAAAAACTATAATGGCCTTTTCTATTTTTGTTTATTTTGTAGGCCATCGTTTTAAGACCCCAGTACTCGCTATCAACTACTTTACCACCGTTTTCAGAAAGTACTTTTCCAAAGTGTTCTACTAAACCTTCGGCCTGCGCATTGGATAAATCCTGGCGCGAGATAACTACATGCTCGTATAGAGGCATGACAACTCCATTTGTTACGCGTTTCATAGGACGAGCTATAGATCCGCTCTCATCCACGAGAGACCGCGCTGTTACACTGATGCGGAATAGAGCGCATATCTCATATTTAAAAAGATAATGCAAGTGAGCTATTTTTAAAATTTTCCATTGGAGCAGGTATATTGTCAGAATTTCTTGCCTTGTTTGAATTTTATCCTTACACCGTTTTTAAAACGGTTATTAATTTACATACATGATAGTATTTTGGAGATAATAATGGCGAAAACGTATTTGAGTTCTGATTTTAAACTAAATGGTAATATAAAAAGTCAGGGTGATATTGAAATTGATGGCCAAATCAAGGGTAAGGTTTCTGGTAATTCAGTCTCTGTTTTGGCGTCTGGAAGTGTTGACGGATCAATTACTGGAACGTCGGTGTCAGTCGATGGAAAAGCAAATGGCGTAATATCTGCTTCAGATTTAGCCGTTGCAAGCTCTGGTACGGTGATGGCGGACGTCACTTACGAAACTTTGTCTACTGATAAGGGCGCAAGGTTGCAGGGAAATCTTAAAGTAAAATAGTGTAACAAACCGCATCCGATTAAGATCTTCTACGCCGCCGCCTTGTTTTGTTTTCTGAGCCTAAGTTGAAGAAAACGTTAGGTAAGCTAACAACTTTACTTAATTCTGGAAAAGGATCTAATTTGTGCGGAATAGCATTTGCCGCAACGAAATGGTCCTGGAATTTTGGTTCTATAGCTGTCTCGATTTTTTCTATTTGGCTGACTGTAGCTTCGATATCATTACGAGCAGAAATGTTGCACAGAGCAATTCTGGCGCCCGTGCCTGCTGCATTTCCCGCTGATTGAACCTTTTCCAAAGGAACATCCGGGATCATTCCTAAAACCATGGCATGTTTTGAGGAAATATGGGCTCCAAATGCACCAGCAAGCACAACGCGATCTACTTTTTCTATTTTCATTTCATCCATAAGAAGCCGAGCGCCCGCATACAAGGCGGATTTTGCCAGCTGGATAGCCCTTATATCGTTTTGTGAAACAGATATTTGTGGTCCATTTTCGTCAGATTGGTCATAAATAAGATAAGAGTTGGTTCGACCTTCTGGTATGCACCTAGCCGATCCAGTTGCTTCAGCAGATCCTATAAGTCCGCTCTCATCCATTAGACCTGCCATTCTTAATTCTGCTACTGCCTCGATAATACCAGATCCGCAAATACCAGTTACACCTGAGTTTTTTATAGCTTCTTTGAAGCCTTTCTCATCAGACCATAAATCACATCCAATTACCCGAAAACGCGGTTCTTTGGTATCTTGATCTATTTCGATACGCTCAATTGCACCAGGCGCTGCTCGTTGGCCTGAGCTTATTTGAGCACCTTCAAAAGCCGGACCAGTGGGAGAAGAGCAAGCGAGAACTTTGGATTTATTACCAAGCAAAATTTCAGCATTTGTTCCAACGTCTACGACCAGAACAAGATCATCAGATTTGTTTGGTTCTTCTGATAAAGCAACTGCTGCTGCGTCGGCACCTACATGCCCAGCTATACAAGGTAAAATGTAGCATTTACCAGAAGGGTTCATATCGTTAAGGCCTAAATCAGATGCATTTACTGTAATGGAGTTTGAAGAAGCTAGAGCAAAGGGTGCTTGCCCTAATTCAACGGGATCAATGCCCAAAAGCAAATGGTGCATGACTGGATTGCAAACAAAAACCACCTCAACTAAAGAATTCTTTTCAATTCCTACTTCCGTTAGTAGCTGCTTAGTAAGGCTATTAATGGCTTCTCGTACTATAGTTGTCATTTCTTTATCGCCGCCAGAGTTCATCATTGAGTAGCTGACCCTACTCATTAAATCCTCTCCAAACCTGATTTGCGGATTCATTAAACCGGCACTTTTTAATACCTCTCCAGATTTTAGATCAGTTAGATGAGCTGCGACTGTGGTAGACCCTAGGTCAATAGCTAAACCGTAAAGGCCGTCTTCATAAAGACCGGGCCAAATTTCTATTATACGCGGAGGGTTGCTGGTATGGTCATTAAATATTGCTACAGTGACGGCCCAATGTCCCTGTCTCAAAGTTTTCTGTAATTTGTTAAATTGGAAAAAATCTAATTCTACGTCACTTATCTTCCATTGTTCTTGAAGAGCTATTTTTAGGCGTTCAAAGTCTCCACTGGGTTCGTCCATATCTGGTTCTGCAACTTCTATGTAATATAGACGTGTAGCTGGGTTCATTTTTACTGGCCGAACACTCGCATCCTTTCTAATCACTTGTTTATGCACCTGACTTTCCGCAGGTACATCGATTACAACGTCACCTTGCACGCATGCTTGGCACCCTAGTCGCCTTCCTTTTGCTAAACCACGTTTTTCATTGTAGCGCTCTTCAACTTTATTCCATTCAGATAGGGCATCGGAAGCAACTGTAACACCATGCTTTGTGAATTCACCGTAAGAGGGCGTAATTTGGCACTTACTGCATATACCTCGTCCGCCACAGACAGAGTCAAGGTCTACACCGAGTTGACGTGCTATTTGTAAAATAGATGTGCCTTTTTCAAAATGGCCTCGTTTTCCGGATGGTGTAAAAACAACAAGCGGCTTCGAACTCATACCAAACTCCAATAAACCTTGAAGTAAAATAACGGAATAGTTTGAAAGTAAAAGACTGCAATCGTCACAAATTTGGCAGTCTGCGCCAATTTACATATTTATTTGTTATTACTCTTTTCTTTTTCCAGGGATCGTGAAATAGAGACTTGCCAAACGATCACTGTAACGCGGAAGGGAAAATGTGATGCAGATACGTGAGGCCCTTACTTTCGATGATGTTTTGTTGGTTCCAGCTCAGTCTTCTGTTTTACCGTCAGATGTGGACACGCGGACTAAGGTTACGAAGGATATAATTTTGAATATTCCTTTGCTAAGCTCAGCAATGGATACAGTAACGGAATCTCAGATGGCCATAACTATGGCGCAGTCTGGCGGTATTGGGGTTATACATCGTAACCTTGAAGTTGAGCAGCAAGCTGAGGAAGTCCGCAAAGTAAAAAGATTCGAAAGTGGGATAGTTTATAATCCTATCACTTTAGATGAAAATCAGACTTTGGCTGATGCTGATATTCTAAGAGACCGATATAACGTAACCGGCTTTCCCGTTGTCGATGAGAAAGGCCGTGTAGTTGGAATTGTGACTAATCGTGATATGCGCTTTGCTCCCGATAGCACAACACCAGTATCAAAAATGATGACGAAAGAAAACTTAGCAATTTTAACTGAGCCTGCGGATCGTCGACAAGCAATTAATCTAATGAAAGAAAGGCGTATTGAAAAGTTACTGATTACAGACAAGCAACGTCGACTGACGGGTTTGCTGACTTTAAAAGACACAGAGCAAGCGGTTTTGAACCCCACAGCTTGCAAGGATAATATTGGAAGATTAAGGGTTGCGGCCGCAACGACCGTTGGCGACGAGGGATATTTAAGGTCAGATTGTTTAATAGACGCTGGTATTGACTTGCTTGTTATAGATACTGCTCATGGGCATTCTGATGCAGTAATTGAGGCTGTCAGTAGGGTAAAAAAACGTTCAAATAATGTACAAGTGGTAGCAGGAAATGTGGCAACTGCAGACGCGTGTAAGGCTCTAATTGATGTTGGGGCCGATGCTATAAAAGTCGGGATTGGCCCAGGATCAATTTGTACAACACGGATGGTTGCAGGCGTTGGCGTTCCACAATTGACGGCGATTTTAGATTGTGTTCAGGCTTCCGGTGAGACGCCCGTTATTGCTGATGGGGGAATAAAGTTCTCAGGAGATTTTGCCAAAGCAATTGCCGCAGGAGCTTCTTGTGCGATGGTTGGTAGTATGATTGCAGGAACCGATGAAAGCCCGGGTGAGGTTATTTTATATCAGGGAAGGTCTTTCAAAGCTTATCGAGGAATGGGTTCACTTGGAGCGATGGCTCGAGGCTCTGCAGATAGATATTTTCAAAAAGATGCGGCTAGCGATAAACTCGTGCCAGAAGGAATTGAAGGCCAAGTCCCTTACAAAGGTCCAGCTAATGCTGTAATACACCAAATGGTTGGTGGATTAAGAGCCTCTATGGGCTACACAGGATGCAAGACAATCGCAGAGATGAGAAACAACTGTCAGTTTGTTAAAATAACGGGAGCAGGGCTGAAGGAAAGTCATGTACATGATGTCCAAATCACACGAGAAAGCCCAAACTATCGTATCATTTGATCAATGACACCAGCAGCGCATATCGCAGCGGCAATCGAAATACTCGATCTCATTCTATCAGGAGAGAATGCTGAGGCTTCTCTGACTAAGTGGGGCCGATCTAACCGGTTTGCAGGTAGTGGAGACCGTAATGCAATAAGGGATATTGTGTTCGATGCTTTACGGCAAAAAAATAGTCTTACAAAAAGATCAAAAAAAATATCCGGCAGGTCTTGGATTATTGCTCTACTAAAAAAGAGAGAAGTAAATGTTGATGAATATTTTGGGACAAGTAGGTATAGTCCACCAGAAATTAAAAAATGGGAATTAGATCTTTTACCGATAAAAAGTGAAAGCGATTTGCATGACATTCCCGATTGGTTATGGCCAAAATGGAAGGCAACACTGGGAAGAAAGGCAAACCATGTTGCTAATACTCTTAAAGAGCGCGCAAATATCTTTTTGCGGGTAAATATAAGTAAGGTTACTAGGAAGGTTGCAATTCAAGTTCTAGAACGAGATGGCATTACTTCAAAACTCCATCCAACCGTATCTACTGCTTTAATTGTGAATAAAGGAACAAGAAATATAAAGAACTCTGAGGCCTATAATTTAGGACTAGTGGAACTACAGGACGCATCGAGTCAGGCAAGTGTATTATCTTTAAATAAAGATCAGAATGGACCGATACTAGACTTTTGCGCGGGTGGTGGAGGAAAATCGCTCGCTTTAAATGCTTATTTAAAAAAACCAATTTTTGCCTATGACGTTAATTTTGAAAGAATGAAGGATTTAAATAAACGGGCTAGTCGCTCAGGTGCAGATATTTTAATTATCAAATCAAAAGATTTAAAAAACTCTCACTATGGCTTAGTTTTTTGTGATGCCCCTTGTTCTGGTAGCGGTACTTGGCGCAGAGATCCTGAAGGAAAATGGTCATTAACATTGCAAGGCTATAAAAAATTATTATCCCAGCAAGAAAATCTTCTAATGACTGCTGCACAATTAGTTAAAGCTAATGGGAGGTTAGTCTATGCAACATGTTCCATACTTAAGGATGAAAACAAAGCTCAAATACAAAAGTTTTTAGTAAATTCAAAAGATTGGGTATTTGAACAGGAAAAATTATTTATTCCTAATGAGTTAGGAGACGGGTTTTATTTTTCGATTATCAAAAAAAAATAAGAAATTCGATATAAATTTAACAATTTCTCATATTTTTCTTGCAATGTTCTTTGTATGGTCCCATAAAAGAACAATAGCAGAACAAAAGTGGTATTGCTCCTTAAGTTACACTGTGAGATAAAAAGGCAGATTAAATGGCAGAATTATTATCGATGGAATCAAAGCGGAATAACGAAAAGCAAAAAGCACTGGATAGTGCTTTAGCTCAAATAGAAAGACAGTTTGGCAAAGGCTCAATTATGAAATTGGGTGCGGACAATCCAGTTCAAGAAATTGAGGCAACCTCTACAGGTTCTTTGGGACTGGATATTGCCCTCGGTATTGGGGGGCTCCCAAAAGGCCGCATTATTGAAATTTATGGACCTGAGAGTTCGGGAAAAACGACTCTTACGCTACATTGTGTGGCAGAAGAGCAAAAAAAGGGGGGAGTGTGTGCTTTTGTAGACGCGGAGCATGCTTTAGACCCTCAGTATGCCAAAAAGTTGGGGGTGGATTTGGATGAATTACTCATTTCACAGCCGGATACTGGCGAGCAGGCATTGGAAATAACGGATACACTCGTAAGATCTGGTGCGGTAAGTATGGTTGTCGTCGATTCTGTCGCTGCCTTAACGCCTAAATCTGAACTTGAAGGTGATATGGGTGATCATAACGTTGGGGTACAAGCCCGCTTGATGAGCCAAGCAATGCGAAAACTTACAGGGTCAATTAGTAGAAGTAATTGTATGGTTATATTTATTAACCAAATCAGAATGAAAATTGGCGTTATGTTCGGCAGTCCTGAAACAACTACAGGAGGCAATGCATTAAAATTCTATTCCTCAGTAAGACTTGATATCAGGCGAATTGGGGCAATCAAGGATAGAGATGAGATCGTTGGCAATTCGACGCGTGTAAAAGTTGTTAAAAACAAAGTTGCTCCACCATTCAAACAGGTCGAATTCGATATAATGTATGGAGAAGGTATCTCGAAAACCGGGGAATTACTGGATTTAGGTGTAAATGCGGGAGTGGTTGAGAAATCTGGAGCTTGGTACAGTTACGGAGACGAACGGATTGGGCAAGGAAGAGAAAATGCTAAAATATTTTTAGCAGAGAATTCAGATATAGCCTATGAGTTAGAGGACAAAATTCGTGCGTCACATGGGTTGGATTTTGAAATCCCTAACCCCAAAGACAATGATGAAATCTTAGAAGCATAATTTTTCGTTAATATTTTATAGGGCTCCATAGAGAGCCCTTTTTTATGATCAGTTTCATTGATACTGTGGACATTATTGCTTGTGCAATATAGACGATCAAGCAGTTAGATTTGGAATAACAATATGGCTTCTTTAAACGAAATCCGTTCAACTTTTTTAAACTACTTTAAAAAAAATGGTCATGAAATTGTTTCTTCCAGCCCACTAGTTCCCAGAAACGATCCAACTTTAATGTTTACAAATTCAGGGATGGTTCAATTTAAAAATCTTTTTACTGGGCTTGAAAAACGAGATTATTTAAGAGCTGTTACCGCTCAGAAATGCGTTAGGGCTGGAGGAAAGCATAACGACTTGGATAATGTTGGTTACACTGCGCGCCATCATACTTTTTTTGAAATGCTGGGAAATTTCTCATTTGGTGATTATTTTAAATCTGAGGCAATTCCTCTTGCTTGGAATTTGATAACCAAGGAGTTTGGAATTCCTTCTGAAAAGTTATATGCGACTGTTTTTCATACTGATGATGAAGCTGCTTTGATCTGGAAAAAAGTAGGGATTGCAGAAGACCGTATTATAAAAATTAGTACCTCTGATAATTTTTGGCAAATGGGACCTACGGGCCCATGTGGGCCATGTACTGAAATTTTTTACGACCATGGTGAACATATTTGGGGTGGCCTCCCTGGTTCTTCGGAGGAAGACGGCGACCGTTTCATTGAGATTTGGAATATAGTTTTTATGCAAAATGAGCAGTTTGATGATGGTTCAATGAAAGAACTAGATATTCAATCTATCGACACCGGAATGGGATTGGAACGCATGGGCGCTCTACTTCAAGGTAGCCATGATAATTACGATACAGATACGATGAGGAATTTAATGCTTGCTTCAGCTGAGGCCACCTCGTCAGATCTCGACGGAGCGCATAACGTTCATCACAGAGTAATCGCCGACCATTTGCGCTCAACAGCTTTTTTAATTGCTGATGGTGTATTACCCGCGAATGATGGTAGGGGATATGTATTGCGGCGCATTATGCGAAGAGCAATGCGTCATGTCCATTTGCTTGGTTCTAGAAAACCAGTAATGCATAATCTTGTTGTCTCACTTATCCAACAAATGGGTAGTGCTTACCCTGAATTAGGACTTGCGCAGTCCTTGATAGAAGAGACCTTACTTCAAGAAGAAACTCGTTTTAGACAAACACTTGAGCGGGGATTGAAACTACTTGACGAGGAGCTGGATAAGGTTCCTGACGGCGAGGAGTTTTCTGGAAAAACTGCATTTAAGTTATATGATACTTATGGGTTTCCTCTTGACCTTACACAGGATGCTTTAAGAGAGAAGGGTCGGGTTGTTGACACCACATCTTTTGATATTGCGATGGCGGATCAAAAAGCTAAAGCGCGCGCGGCTTGGGTTGGTACAGGGCAACTTACTGATGAGGCGATTTGGTTTGAGCTTGCAGATGACATTGTAGCAACTGATTTTATAGGGTACGAAACCGATAGGTCTGAGGCCCAATTACTAAAATTAGTTAAAGATGGAAATGAAGTTGCATCGGCCAAAGCAGGCGAGGTAGTTCAACTGATTTTTAATCAAACACCTTTTTATGCAGAAAGTGGTGGTCAGGTAGGTGATCAGGGTTACGTTCAAAATTCTGATTGTAGGATACAAATAACTGATACAAAAAAATTTGCTGGTTTGTTTATACATACAGGCACGGTTTCTAAAGGTTCCATCGAAAAAGGGGATAGTGTTTCGCTGTTTGTTGAGGCTGAGCGAAGAAACAGAATTAAAGCTAACCATTCTGCCACGCACTTATTACATGAGGCGCTACGACAGTTACTGGGCGATCATGTTGCTCAGCGTGGGTCTCTGAATGCTGAAGACAGACTGCGCTTTGATTTTAGCCACTCTTCATTTTTAAGTAACGAAGAAATTCAATCGATTGAAAAGTCAGTTAACCAGTACATAAGGCAAAATTCATCTGTGCAAACAAGAATTATGACACCTGATGATGCCAGAGGAATTGGAGCTCAGGCTCTTTTTGGAGAAAAGTATGGAGACGAAGTCCGTGTTGTTTCTATGGGTTATCAAAAAGACACAGGTAAAGGTCTTGGAGGTCAAACTTATTCTTTGGAACTTTGTGGCGGTACCCATGTTAAAAAAACGGGTGAAATTGGTGCTTTTACGGTTTTGTCAGATAGTGCGTCGAGTGCCGGGGTGCGTCGCATCGATGCTCTTACTGGTGAAAGTGCTACAGTACATCTTGCCAAGAGGACACAGCAAGTCAATGATTTGAGCGCTTTACTAAAAGTTTCAGCTGACGAACTTACTCAACGAGTAAATGTTTTAATGGAAGAAAGAAAAAACCTTACAAATGAAGTTGCAGAACTTAAAAGGAAACTAGCACTTTCTAGCGAGGGAAAAGGTCAAACAGCGAAAACGGAGCAGATAAATGGTATTTCCTTTTTTGCTCAAATATATTCGGGCATTTCGGGTAAAGACCTACCAGCACTCGTTGATGAACACAAAGACCGTTTGAAAAGTGGAGTAATCCTTTTAATAACAGAGACTGAAAATAGGGTCGCTGTTGCCGTAGGAGTTTCATCCGATCTAACTGATAAAATATCAGCTGTTGATATTGTGCGAAGTGCTGTTCCGGAACTCGGAGGAAAAGGCGGTGGAGGTCGGCCGGATCTTGCTCAAGGTGGCGGAACTGATATTTCGGGAGCAGATGCGGCGATATCTGCAGTTAAATCTTTGTTAAATTAAAGATCTACGTTCCTATTTTATCTATGTTATATGGTGTTGATTGGTATATAGAATTGATCCAATTACCATATAATAAATGGCCATGTGAACGCCATCGGTTTTCTGGTTTTGCCTTTGGATCATCTCCCGGATAATAATTTCTAGGTACTTCTATTTTTTTGCCTGTTTCAATATCTCTATCATATTCTTGCTTTAGCGTATCACTGTCGTATTCGAAATGATTAAAAATATATAGAGAACTATGTTCCGCATCCTCAATTAGGCAAGGCCCAACTTCGTCACTCCCAAGAAGTGTTTTAAGTTGTGGGACACAAACTATATCGTTTTCATTAATTTCGGTCCATCTACTTACCGGAATGATAAAGTCATCTGAAAAACCTCGAAGATATTTCGAATTCGGGCTTAAATTTTGATGACGAAAGCACCCAAAAGCTTTTTCTTTTAAATTTTGCTTATCTATATCATAAAAATGTTTCAACATAGCCATTCCACCCCAGCAAACACCAAAAGTTGAATGGACGTGCGTTTGGGTCCAATCAAATATTTCTACGATTTCTTTCCAGTAAGTTACTTCTTTATAATCAAGATGTTCAATTGGCGCCCCCGTTATTATCAGTCCATCAAACTTTTTACCACTGTCGAATATTTCTGAAAAAGGTTTGTAAAAACTTTTCATATGTTCGGCAGCCGTATTTTTTGTTTCGTGATTACTGATACTTATCAATGAAAGCTCTATCTGAAGTGGGGTGGCACCTATTAATCTCGCAAACTGGTTTTCCGTTTGAATTTTTTTAGGCATCAAATTGAGAAGTCCAATTTGCAAAGGCCGTATATCTTGGCGAGTAGCTTCATCTTCTGGCATGACCATCACTCCCTCTTTTGAGAGGACTTCAAAGGCAGGTAAAGAAGATGGGAGTTTTATTGGCATTTTAAAAATTATTTAA